>QHON01000083.1 GCA_003218815.1 Verrucomicrobiota bacterium | reverse complement strand
AACGAGACATATCCATCTTCGAGAATCACTCTCAGCGCCTCCCGCACCGCAGTGGCGGGATCGACGAAAAACATTGCTGATAACCTGCCTACGGCGACATCAAATGTACGGTCGGAAAACGGCAGGGCATCGGCAGAACATCGCTTGAAGTGAATGTTTGTCAGGCCCCGCCTGCCTGCTTCAGCCTGAGCAGTCTCGACCATACCGGCTACAGGATCCGTGTACATTACTGATCCCGTTGGTCCGATAATGCCTGAGATCGTGAACGACGGCTCACCGCTTCCGCCACCGATATCGAGCACCTTCTGGCCCATCCCGATCCGCGCTTCTTTGACTAGACCGGACGTTAATGGTGCGAACATCTGTGCGATCAGCGCTCGATGCTTGTCCCAATGCCGCGCAGAGGTTTCCCACGCGTCCAGAGCTTTGTTCTGTTCCTCGGGAATCATTCTTGTTCGACGAAAGCTGACCTGTTTCTATTTCGGCGCGGGCAAGGCGACGAGTTTTTGGAAGCGCGGATCATTCCGGAGCGGATCGAACATTGGATCGAGCCGGAGCAGGGCGGGAGTGAGCGGCGCATTCACAGCCAGCGCCCCCTGGCCCGGTATCGAGAGTAGTTTCTGTAAAGCGGCAATGGCGCGGTCGGGTTCCCCCATGCGCGCTGCCACCCGGGCGAGGATTTCGATCTTCTGGGGACCATCCGCTGCGTCTTTCTCGATCGGATTCGCGGCGATGGCGCGTTCGACCAGAGCCAACGCAGCGGCCTTATCACCGAGGCCCACGTTGGTCAGCGCGAGAATTTGGATGAGACTATAATTTTCCGGCTGTTCTTTGAGGAAGGACTCCAGGTCGCTGCGTGCTTGGCGCCAACTTCGCTGGGCGGCGGCGTGGTCGCCGTCAACTTCCTGCGCCCAGCCTAACCAAAAGCGCAGTTCGCCATTGAAGTAACCCAACGATGGATCAGGCTTGGCCAGGATCTCCTTTAGCCGAGAGATAATTTGTGCAGGACGGCGCTCCAGGATGGCTTGATAAGCTTGTGTTTCCAACGCGGTGGGGTCGCCGGCAGCCGGTTGGAGCGGAGCAAGGAGCATCGAGGCACGCGGCAGATCGCCCTCAGCTTGCGCAATAGCAGCCTTTTCCACAAGGGCATCGATGTCGCCTGGCGTAATATCCAGGACCTGGTCGAACTTGCGCAGCGCTTCAGGATAACGACGAAGCATAAGGTAGTGCACAGCATGCTGGGTGATCAGGTTAACGTTGCGCGGGTCAAGCTGCTCGGCTTCGTTAAAGTAACTCTCGCTCCGGTCCCACTGGCCTCGCCTCCGTGCGACATAGGCCAGCGACTCAAGAATCCGGCTGCTATTGGGGAGGAACTGACGTGCTTGCTCATAGTAACGCATCGCGGTGTCGTAATCCTTTAGGCAGGCGTAGTGGTAATAGCCCTTGGCCAATAGGGCTTCGCCGAGATTAGGCTGAAGAGTGAGCGCGGTTTCGGCTGCCTGCTGCGCCTCTTCACGCAGAGCGACGGTTGGTTGAAGATTCAGTGTGCGGTAGCCGCGGGCATCAACGTATGACAGCAGCGCCCAGGCAAGGGCGAACTTCGGATCTAAGCGCACCGCTTCTTTGAGATATTTCTGTCCGGCAAGGTAGTTGCCGGGCGTGTTTTGCGTTTTCAGTGTATAAGCCAGGCCGCGCAGGTAGGCATCGTAGGCCTCAGGATTGTCAGTCGGTTTAGCGGCGATGACTTGCTCTTCCTGACCGGTAAGCTTCGCTCGCAACTGCTCGGCGATAGCTTTGGCCACCTCACTTTCCACCGAAAAGATATCGGTCAGTTTGCGATCGAAGGTATCGGCCCAAAGATGGGAATCATTGGCTGCTTTGATTAGCCGCACGTTTACGCGCACGGCGTCGCCACTTTTCTGCACGCTGCCTTCTACAATGTGAGCGACGCCCAGTTGCTTGGCGATCTCGGAGAGATTCCCCGGCTTGCTTTGATATTGCTGGGTTGAGGTACGCGAGATCACCTTCAGATCGGCTATCTTGGATAAGCGCGTTAGAATCTCGTCCTGGATACCCTCGGCAAAGTAGGCGTTCGCTTTGTCTTCGCTGCGATTTTCGAAGGGTAAGACGGCGATGCTCTTTTCCACAATAGGAAGTCCTACGTCGGCGGCTTTCCCCGAAGAGGAGCGTGCAACCGCCGGTGAGCCGCGTCGGTAAAAGACTGAAAAGCTGATCGCCAAAGCCACAGCTGAAACGAGCAAAACAGCTGTAAGCACGTACTTGGGCCAACGAGGCGTAATGACCGGACGGACGCTAACACCGGACGTCTGCTTCCATCTTCTTCTTCGCTTGAGTTTGTCCGGAAGATGTGGGTTGCCGAGATTGTCTTTGTAGAGATTAACCAGGTGCAGCCTCAGCCCGTGCTTCACCTGACACTCGCCGAGATCGTGCAAGTACGGCTGCCAGTGCCGGTATTGGGTCAAATCTTCCGCTATATGCCCGGACAAAAGAATATGCCCGGCATCGCCGCAATCCATGACGCGCTGCGCCACGTTGAGCCCCGGTCCGGCGATGTTCGTCTTGTCGTTAACATCGGTGACTTGATTCACCGGGCCGCTGTGCACTCCCATCCGCAGCTGAATATGCGGATACCCTTGCAACGTTCTGCTGATCTCGAGCGCACATCGCACCGGCTCTTCCGGACTGTGGAAGAAAAGGAGCGCCATCCCGTCTCCGGTCGGCACCCGGATCAGTTTACCTTTTGTTTCGGCGGCCTGAAAACATTCGCTGCTTCGGACGATTTGGTTGAGATCTTGCAGTAACTCAATCTGCTCATTGACCAGCAACTTCGAGTAACCGACCACGTCGATTAACAGGACATGTGCGATCTCCAGCTCGGCCTGCTTGTTGATCTCGGACATGTCGGTTCCCGGAGGAGAAGTGTTGCGCCAGAAAAATAATCTCAATTCATCCGCCGATAGTCGAGAGCATAGCTGCGAGATTACGTCACTCGGGTCGTCTCTGAGGCCCGACGTTAATGGCGCGAACATCTGTGCGATCAGCACTCGATGCTTGTCCCAATGCCGCGCAGGGGTTTCCCACGCGTCCAGCGCTTTGTTTTGTTCCTTGGGAGTCATTCCGGTTCGACGGAAGCTGACCCCTTTCTATTTCGACGCGGGCAAGCCGACGAGTTTTTGGAAACGCGGATCGTTCCGGAGCGGATCGAACATCGGGTCGAGCCGGACCAGCGCCGGAGTGAGCGGTACGTTTGAAGCCAGTGGGCCTTCATATGGTATCGAGAGTAGTTTCTGTAGAGCGGCGATGGCGCGGTCGGGTTCCCCCATGCGCGCCACCACCCGGGCGAAGATGTCGACCAGCCGGGGGCCAGTTAACACGTCTTTCTCGATCGGATTCGCGGCGATGGCGCCTTCGACCAGAGCCAACGCGGCTTTGTCACCGAGGCCCATATTGGTCAGCGCGAGATCTACAATGAGGAGATAATTTTCCGGCTGTTCTTTGAGGAAAGGTTCCAGTTCGCTGCGCGCCTGTCGCCAGGTTTGCTGGGCGGCGGCATGATCGCCGTCAACTTCCTGCGCCCAGCCTAACCAAAAGCGCAGTTCCCCGTTGATGTAACCTAACTCCGGATTAGGCTTGGCCAGTACTTCCTTTAGCCGAGGGATAATTTGCGCAGGTTGGCGCTCTAGGATCGTTTGGTAAACTTGTGTTTCCAAGTCCGCGGTGTCGTCGGCGTTCGGGTGGAGCGGAGTGAGGAGTGCCGAGGCCCGTGGCAGGTCGCCTTCAGCTTGTGCGATAGCCGCCTTTAGGATGACCGTACCCTGGTCGTCCGGCGTAATGTCGAGAATCTGATCAAGCTTGCGCAGAGCTTCCGGAAAGCGCCGGAGTGCATTGTAGGATTGCGCGCGCTGGGTGAGTAGTAAAACGTTGCGCGGGTCGAGCCGCTCGGCTTCGTTGAAGTACGACTCGCTCCGGTCCCACTGACCTCGCCTCCGCGCGACATACGCCAGCGATTCAGGAATCCGGCTGCTATTCGGCAGAAACTGACGTGCTTGCTCAAAGTAACGCACCGCGGTGTCGTAATCCTTTAGGCAGGCGTAGTGGTATTGGCCCTTAGCCAGTACGGCCTCGCCGAGATTGGGCTGAAGAGTGAGCGCGGTTTCGGCTGCCTGCCGCGCCTCTTCACGCAGGGCGACCGTTGGTTGAAGAGTCTGTGTGAGGTAGCCGCGCGCTTCAACGTATGACAGCAGCGCCCAACTAAGGGCGAACTCCGGGTCCAACCGTACCGCTTCTCTGAGATATTTCTGTGCGCCAAGAGAGTTGCCAGGTGAGTTTGCTGTTTTCAGATTATAAGCCAGGCCACGCAGGTAGGCATCGTGAGCATCAGGATTGTCTGTCGGCCTAGCGACAATGACTTGCTCTTCTCGGCCGGTGAGTTTCGCCCGCAACTGGTCGGCGATGGCTTTGGCCACCTCACTCTCGACCGAAAAGATGTCGGTCAGTTTGCGATCGAAGGTATCGGCCCAAAGATGGGAATCGTTGGCCGCCTCGATCAGCTGCACGTTTACGCGCACGGCGTCGCCACTTTTCTGCACGCTGCCTTCTACAATGTGAGCGACGCCCAGTTGCTTGGCGATCTCGGAGAGATTCCCCGGCTTGCTTTGATATTGCTGGGTTGAGGTACGCGAGATCACCTTCAAATCCGCAATCTTTGCAAGTCGCGTCAGGATTTCGTCTTGGATCCCCTCCGCGAAGTAGGCGTTGTCCGGATCACGGCTCAGATTGTCAAATGGCAGCACTGCGATCGATTTCTCTGCTGATGCGGTGCCTTCGCTTCGCCTCAAACCTGTATAACGCCCGAGAAAAAATAATCCAAGTGCGAGCGCACCGCCGATGATCACGACGTAAATCCAGGCGCGACGCGCCGAGGGTCGTGTCGGCATTGCATCAGCCACTTCGGTGCGCTTTAAACCTTGCGGCGTCAGTTCAAATGCCCAAGCGACGATCAGCGCGATCGGAAATCCTATAATAATCACGAGAACGACGAGCCGCACGACCCAGTTCGGAATCTCGAAGAACGGAAAGACCTGCGTCGCAACTTGGATCAATAACCAAGCGACGACACCGTAAGCGATCGCAACTTTGTAAACGTTGCGCCGCTTCAGCTCGGCGAAGAAGTTCTTCGGGTTCACGGCTTGTCGCGCAGCCACTCGAAATTGTCGCCGAAGTACAGGCGGTTCACTCGCGCAACTTTATCGCATCCATCCGGTTCGACAACCTGACGCGACTCATTCGCGTCGAACTGTAAGTGCTAGCCGATTACTACTTCGCCGTCACAGGAGTTAGCTGGTTGGCAACCAACTGCCAGCCTGTCGCACCTTTTACCCAAACATGTATGGTGCGGTATTGGCCACTTGTTTGTTTGCCGCTGTACTGACCTTTGATGGTTACGCGGCTGGTGGCCACAGCCACGTTTCCGTGGATCCGCACCTTCATGTCCTCCTCTTCGCTGATTGAGTCGAGCGAGGTCGCGCCGGATTTGAGGTTGGCTAGACGATCAGCTTTCGAGTGTATCTCTCCCGCCCCGTTCGTGAACGCGTAATCATCGGCCCAGATTCGCTCCAGCGTCGCCGCGTCCTTTTGAAGCAATGCCGTTCGATACTTCTCGATCGTCTGCCTGACTTCCTGCTCCGCAGCAGTATCCGCGCCTTGAGCTACGGATTGCTGTCGTCCAACCGATAACAGAGCCACGGTGAGAATTGCGGCGTAGACAATGTGTTTCATATGCGAACTCCTTTACAGCTTTTGAATTGGCCCGAGAAGGTCAGTGATTCCAATCCTGGTCGTTTAGAAGAATGCGCGCGCGAAGTCAATTGCCAGTAAGGCGCAGGCCAGATCGACGCGTCACCTAAGCAGGTTTTTGGGCCGCAGTTTTTCACGACCTAGCAAGCGGCGGCTCCGCACTTTCTAATCCGCATCGGCGAGCTAAGGTTAAGTAATCGGAATGATTTCCGCCCAGGAAAGGAAAATCAAACAAACCGGCTGTGACGTTCGGTTTGATAACCTGACGCGACAGCTTTACGCGACTGACGCTTCGATTTACCAGATCGAACCGGCAGCTGTTGCCTTTCCACGCAGTGCGCGGGAAGCGAGCGCAGTCATTCACGCTGCCGCCGATGCAGGCGTTTCGGTGACACCGCGTGGCGCGGGCACCAGCTTGGTTGGGAACGCAATTGGGGATGGGTTGATTGTCGAGTTCTCGCGTTACAACCGCCAGATCAATGATTTCGATCTCGAAAAACGCAGCGTGTGTGTCGGCGCCGGCGTTGTGCTGGATCAGCTCAACGATTTTTTAAAACCGCGCGGATTTTGTTTTGGGCCGGATGTCGCCACCAGCGCCCGCGCAACGCTTGGCGGAATGATCGCCAACAATTCGTCCGGCGCTCGCGTCCCGGTCTATGGAACGACGGCCGATCACGTGATTTCACTTGAGATCGTGATGGCTGATGGACGGATTGAGAAGATCGGCCGCGCGCACGACACGTTGGGTGCCGAGCGAAAGCAGATCGATAATCTCGTTCGCGCAAAGGGCGCGGAAATGGCTGAGCGCTGGCCGCCGGGATTGCTGAAACGCTGGCCAGGCTATGGCATCGAGAGATTCCTGCGCGCGCCGAACAATCTCGCGGACATTCTCGCTGGTAGTGAAGGCACGCTGGCTGCGATTTTTTCCGCCGAACTAAAAATCTCGCCCCTGCCGCACGAGAAAGGTTTGGGTCTGATCTTTTTTGCGTCCGTGGACGAAGCGATGCAAGCCACGGTCGAGCTGCTCGATCTCAAACCCGCCGCCATCGAACACATCGATCGCCCTTTGCTCGATCAAACAAAGGGCCAGCTTCTCTTTCAAGCCGCGCGCGATTTGCTCGAACTGGAAACGAAGCCGTGCGAATCGGTTTTGATCGTCGAGTTCTACGACGATGTGGCTGAGCGATTGTCGATCTTGCAAACGAAAAAGCTCGGGTTACGCACGAAAATCCTCACGGATCCTGCGCAGATGAACTCGGTCTGGTCGGTGCGCAAATCTGGCCTCTCGCTTTTGACGGGTTGCATCGGTCCGGCCAAGCCAGTGGCGTTTATCGAAGACGCTGCCGTTCGCCCTGCACAATTGCCAGCTTACGTGCGCGGCTTGCAATCGATCATGAAGCCGCTCGGGCTGGAGGCGAGTTATTACGGTCACGCTGCTAGTGGATTGCTTCACGTGCGACCGGTGCTCGACCTCCACAGCGCGTCTGACTTGAAAAAATTTCGACAGGTGGCCGATCAAACCTCCGCCCTGGTGCGACAATTCAAAGGTTCGCTTTCGGCTGAGCATGGTGTCGGCATCGCCCGCACAGAGTACATGCGCGAACAATTAGGCGATGAGCTGCTCGGAGTAATGCGTGAAATTAAGCGAACCTTCGATCCCAAAAATATCTTCAATCCGGGGAAAATTTTCGCCGATGGCCGGCACAAAATCGACAGTCATTTGCGCGAGAATTTCACACGGCCGCTCCAGCTTCCATTTCAGCCGGTGCTCGCCTTTGCGTTCAAGGACCACTCGTTCATCGGCAATCTCGAGCAATGCAACGGCTGCGCCGGTTGCCGTAAGGACACCCCGATTATGTGCCCGACGTTCATCGCAACGGGCGAAGAAGTCATGTCCACCCGTGGGCGCGCCAACATTATCCGGGCGGCACTCGAACTGCGCGTGAACGGACACGATCCTCTGAAATCCGAAGAGCTCGATGCCGCGCTAAGCAATTGTCTCTCCTGCAAGGGATGCACGCCGGAATGCCCGTCTAACGTAAACCTTGCGCTGTTGAAAGCAGAGCTGATGTACGCGCGGCACCGGCGCGACGGCTTGCCTTTTCGCGAGCGAATTTTCAGCAATGTCGATTTGTTAGGCCGTATCGGCTGCGCATTGCCGCAAGTAGCAAATGCGATTGTCGATCTTAAACCGGTTCGAGCAGTGATGGAGAAAACAATTGGGCTTTCAGCGACACGCTCTTTGCCACGTTACACGAGTAAACGGTTCGATCGTTGGTTCGCGCGACATTCTGTAACCGGGGCCGCTGACTCCGGCACCGCGATCAACAATCGCGGCTACAACCGTGGCAAAGTGATTCTTTGGGACGACACATTCGTGCGTTATCACGAGCCGCACATCGGAATTGCTGCGGTCAAGGTTTTGGAAGCGCTCGGGTTTGATGTGTCGCTCGCAAAAAAACGACGATGCTGCGGCCGGCCGGCGTTCAGTCAGGGAAATCTCGATGCCGCGGCAGAGGTCGGAAAACACAATGTCGATCTTTTAAATAGCATCGACGGCTCGATGCCAATTCTTTTCCTCGAGCCATCATGTTACTCGATGTTCGTTGAAGATTATTGCGAGCTAAAGATCAACAACGCAGAAAAGGTGGCGAAGCGGTGCTTCCTATTTGAAAAATTTGTCGATGATTTACTCGCGCAAGAACCGGACGCGCTTCAATTCAAACGCTGTTCCGCCACGGTCGCAATCCACCCGCATTGTCACGCCAAGTCGCTCATGAATCCCGTGTTTATGAGAAGACTCGCGGAGCGCTTGCCGGGCAGAAAAGCCACGGTTCTCGACAGCGGTTGCTGCGGAATGGCCGGCGCGTTTGGCGCGCTCGCCGAGAAATACGACCTCTCCGTGCAAGTCGCTGCGGATTTGCTCGACAAGATCGACAAACAACATCCGGACGTCGTTGTCGCCTCAGGGACGAGTTGCCGCCATCAGATTAGCGATCTAACAAGCGCGCGTCCGAAGCACATGGTCGAATTAATCGCGGAAGCGATCACGTAACTACGTTTTCGGGGGAGCGGGCGGTGCTGGAGTCGTGCCCGGCTTTGCGGCTTCGCCAGGTTTCTGCGGCCCAGCTTCGCCGCCGGAAAGCTCAGCCTCCGCCGGAACTCCCTGCAGATCA
>QHON01000212.1 GCA_003218815.1 Verrucomicrobiota bacterium | reverse complement strand
GTAGGGCACGCGCTCCGCTTGCCATCCAAATAATCGGCAACCGATGCGGTTGCCCTACAATTGTTCTCGCCATCCAATCCGATTCGATATGGCCATTCTCTCCACTGTTTCACGAAACCGGCACGGACCGGGTTTTCTTGAACGTAAAGCCATTTCTCGTGCAAGGATTCGCCCGACCGCAGAAGACGATCGAAAGAGCCTGGTTGCCATTTCCAGGATGCGCCAAGTTCTTGACGTATCCACCGTTTTAATGCCCCCGAAAAATTTCCAACTTTTATTTCGCGATCTTTCGGCGAAACGATGGCGTGAAGATGGTCGGGCATAAGAATTGCCGCCAACACGGTCCACTCCTGAAGCTTTGCTACCGCCGTGTTGAATGCGCTAAAGGCCGTGTCGTTCGCCAGCACAGGCTTACGATTCGCGACGCAAATTGTGACGAAATAAATAACGTTCTGCTCCCAGCGTAACCAGACGGGAATTCGTGGCGGATGTCCCATGCGTCGACAAGTTTGGCAGGCGGAGCGCCCGCCCTACAACGTTTTAGTGCAACGGCATTGCAGCTCATAGGCGCTGTAGGGCAAGCGCACCGCTTGCCGCCCAAATGTAATTTACGGGTGTGGCTGCGCGGAACGCAAGGAAGGTTTAGCTTCCGTAAGCGCATCGCGGTCCCACTTACCGAGCACGGAGGCGGCGTCATAGGTGCTTTGGGCAAAATCGAGAAGCACATCATCCGGCGAATCGGCGGTGCGCACCGCATCATAAGGTAAAATGAATTCGTGCAGCTGAGGATTGTAAGATGCAGCGTCCGGCCGCACTTTTGCCTCCGCAAATCCAGACGGTTCGGGATATGCGTACGAATAAAATATCGGCATCGGCACTGGACCGCCGCCCGGCCAAAAGCCGAGACTGCTCACTTCTTGCGAGTAAGCTTCGCGCGCGATCGCATCGGGTAGATGCGGGACGCCGCCGGGATGCGGAGGCGCTGGACGCCCGGAAAAACGCGTGACGGCGAGATCAAAACTGCCCCAGAAAAAATGCACCGGACTGCATTTCCCGCAGAAACGCGAGCGGAAATCCTTAAACACGCGATCGGCTTGCAGGAGAACACGCCAAAACCGATTCGCATAATCGCGATCATATGAGCGGTGCGTTTCATCGCGCTCAAACGGAATCGCCTCCTGGATTTCGTTTGGAGTCGTGTTAATGGCCACAGGCAGCTCCAGTTCAGCCAACGTCTTCATCACCGCGCGGTAAAAATCTGCAACCGAACGTGGCCGCAATTCGATCGCACGCCGCCGGCTGCCGCTGCTGTCGATGCGCAACTGGTGATCGATAAAATCGAAACTGATCTCGAACGTTGAGAGGCCGTGCGGAACCGGTGAAGTCGTTAGGCCGCGCGTAGTGAGATAGAGAGTGACGTGCCACGAGTGATTCGTCCACGGCGTTTGGGTGAGACGGATCTTGCCGACGATTTGCGTCCACATATGCAGCGTTGCCGCCGTTTCCTTCCACTCTGCGAAAGGCAAGGATGGCCAAAACTTTTCGCGTTCCTCTTTGGTAATCTTCATTGCTAATGTCGCTTCGTACGCTGGCTTGTGCCGTTAGAAGTCATCTCATAAATATCGTAACGCGCCAAATTTCAATTAGTAGGGGCGATTGCTCCAATTGCTGGCCTTCGGCGCATGCCAGAGGCGGTTCGGGTGAACCGCCCCTACCAATGGACGGCCGAGCAAGCCGTCCTTACCGACTCAATCGCGGTTAATGAAATCGGAAAACGAACGCTTCACCCTCTCGAACATGCCCCGCGCTTCTTCCTGGGTCCGATGGAAGGCATGCTTGATTCGTGCCTTTGTGCTGCCAATGATTCCGCCTCGGTTGTCGCGATCTTCCCCTGTTGTTTCCACATCCTCCATGGTCGCACCGGCAAACATTCCTTCCGTGCGCCTGACCGTGCCGCCACTCGCACCGATATAGATCGTGCCGACCGGGCGGGACGATTTATTTGCGAGCGTGACAATCCAGATGGGCTCACCCCGTTCATCCGTGCGGAGCGTGTAACTGGCGGTCGCAAAACGCGCGTGCGATTTTTCCGCAGTATGACTCGCGACCGCGTACGCGCCGTTGGAATCGAGATTTAGACGCCTCGTGTTGATCATTGCTCCTTCAGTAGAACCGGCGATTGAGCGCGACGGTGTCCCTTCGGAAGCAATGCGCCCATCAGCAACCTCAACTTCACGGACACGACCCGGCGCGCGCGGGTCATCCAGGGTGATTTTCCACTTCTCCGGCTGCGGATTGCCTCCGACACCGGTAATCGATACAAGATGATTAAGAGCGCCGCGGCCGAATTGTGTTCCGACCACACGCAAGGCTTCATAGGCGGTGGCCTGCTCCTGGGCTAGGGCCGGGGTGACGAAAAGGAGAGCGACCACAAACGATTTCCACATAACCTAAAATTGAACAACGGTTTTACTGACTGTCCATTGTGTTTTCAGTGGGACCGGTTGTCGATTTTGCAAACGCCTCTAGCTTCGGACTTGAATGACTTTCGCCCGTCTGTTCAGCTTGCTTGCGGGTCGATGAAGAAAAAGACTATCGAATTCAGCAGCCACACCGGCAACCTCGCCTTGATGCGCAACTGCGTCCGGGATTTTCTAAATGGTTATCCGTTTTCAGAAAAAGAGCGGCTGCTGATGGTGCTCGGTGTGGATGAAGCGTGCACGAACATTATTCGCTACGCCTATCGATTACGAGACGATCAACTAATCGCGCTATCGATGGAAGGGCTGCGTAAATGCGTCCGCATGCGGTTGCGCGACTATGGTGAGCAAGTTATGCCGCAAGAAATGAAAGGCCGCTCCCACGGCATGATCAAGCCGGGCGGGCTTGGTTTATATCTCATTCGTAACGCCTTTGATGAAGTCGATTACTTGCTCAAGCGCCAGGGTACCGAACTGGTGCTGACGAAGAACCTAGAATGAGGTCATAGCCCTCCGCAAAGGCACTTAGGTTGGGTTTCTTAAATTACTGCGCCAGCAGTTTGGCAAGTTGGTTTGAATCGATCACGGGCGCTTTGCAGGTGAAATTCTCGCACACGTATGCGGCTGGTTTCTCGTCGACCATCGACATGCCGTGAATCGCCTCAAGGTCTTCACCGAGATATTTCTGACCTTCAGCGCCATCTGCCACCAGCAAGATTGTCGTGGGCAGAAAATGTCGATGTACCTCCGACAACAGCGCTTTTGTTTCCGGTGCATCCTTCTTTCCCGCAATTACGATTTGGCGCGGCTTGCGCGAGCTAAAATCGAGCGCAACCAGGATTTGCGGCATCGCACTTGGGAACCGTGAGAGTGTGGTCCGAAATGCGCTAATCGTTTTTTCTGCGCGCTCCTCCCATTGTTTTTTGTCCCGAATTTGGGCGAGCCGCAAAAGATTATGCGCGGCTACGGAGCTCGCGGCCGGTTCCGCGCTGTCGTTGTCGTCTTTCATCCTGAGGACAACACTCTCGTCTTTGCCGCTCGTGCTGAAGTAACCGCCATTCTTCCCGTCAAAGAACAGCCGGTCCTGCGTCTCCTGCAATTCGATTGCGAACTTTAGCCACTCGATATCGAAGGAGGCTTCATAAAGATCGAGAAGTCCATGAATCACAAACGCGTAGTCATCGGCAAACCCTTCGACTCTGCCGCGGCCCTCCCGGTAACTGCGATACAAGGTTTTCTTCGAATCATCCCAAAGATGTGCCCGGACAAAATTCGTAGCCAGCGTCGCGCTTTTCAAGTAACGGGGTTCGTCGAGTATTTGCGCCGCGCGCGCGTAAGCCGAGATCATCAGCCCGTTCCATGCTGCGATGATTTTATCATCGAGATGTGGTCGCGGCCGTTTACTGCGGATCGCAAAAAGTTTTTCGCGGCTTTGTCTCAG
>QHON01000082.1 GCA_003218815.1 Verrucomicrobiota bacterium | reverse complement strand
GGTCGCCGTGTTCTCAGCGTTTTACTTGTTGCCGTTCCAAACACTCGGGCAGCGGCCAGCTCTGTTGTTCAGTTACATTTTTCTTGTCGATCTTGGCCTGCTCGCGCTCACTCTGCTCGACGCCAAACTTGTTGTCGTTGAAGCCCTCGCAGGCCTTGCAGCGTTCATCTTTCTGGGTGCATGGACCGGAAACTACCTCAACGGACAGCATCTTTATACCGCGCTGGCGTTCTATTTTGAGTTCGCGCTGTTTCATGCAGCGACGCCGCTCGCGCTGCAACGTCTACGCAAGATCACTCTGCCGTGGTGGTGCCATGCATTCCCGGCACTCGCGCTCGTACTGGTGTTAATGCCGATCTTCAGGCTGACTGAGCTTTCGATTCTCGTCTGGCCGTTCGTACTAGTTGTCGATCTCCTCGCTCTTGTTCTCGCAGTGATGGCGGCGACGTTGCTGCCGATTCTCGCCGTGCTTCTGCTCACACTCCTCGCGCTAGGCGCATGGTTGTTTCACATTCCGAGCGAACTCACTGGTTTGGCGACAGCACTGTTTCTGCTTGGCGGTTTCGCGATTTTCTTTCTCGTGGCAGCGGCCTGGGCTTGCCATCGATTGCTGGCCGCGCCGGGCGCCGCGACAGCACACGCGCCAAGTCTTTTCGGCAACATCGCCGATCCGGCAAATCTCTCTGTTCAACTTCCTGCTTTGTCGGCCACGCTGCCGTTTCTTCTTCTCATCATGGTGACTCTGCGGCTGCCACTCGCGAATCCCTCGGCGGTGTTCGGTCTCGCGCTCTTGCTAACCGTTCTGCTTTTGGGGATGACAAAAATTTTCTCGCTCGACGTGCTGCCTGCCGTGGGACTGGTTTCAGTGCTGGCGCTGGAATACACGTGGCATTTTCAACATTTCGATCCGGCGCGTGCCACGGTGCCGCTGATTTGGTACCTCGTATTTTATGGCGTCTTCAGCGTGTTTCCGTTCGTTTTTCATCGGGAATTCGCGGGAAAAACAACGCCGTGGGCGACGGCGGCGCTCGCCGGACCGTTGCACTTTTATCTGGTCTATCAGCTCATTCGCGCCGCGCATCCGAACGGAGTCCTCGGTCTTGTGCCCGCGGCATTTGCGCTGCCGTCGCTCATCGGACTTCTCGTGCTGCTCAAACGAACACCGCTCGACACCCCGGCGCGCAATGCGCAGCTCGCGCTCTTCGGCGGCGCCGCATTATTTTTCATTACGCTGATTTTTCCGATCCAATTCGACCGTCAATGGATCACTGTCGGCTGGGCGCTAGAAGGCGCGGCGCTTTGCTGGCTCTTTCATCGAGTGCCGCATTCGGGATTGCGCGTCGCCGGCGTCGGCTTGCTCGTTGTGGTATTCGCGCGCCTGGCGCTCAATCCAGCCGTGCTCAGCTATCATCCGCGCGCGGCGGCTCCGATTTTCAACTGGTATCTCTATACCTATGGGATCGCCACTGTTTGTCTTTTTGCTGCCGCCCGATTACTCGCACCGCCGCGCCACCTCGTATTCGGTCGCAATTCACTCCCATTGCTTTACACACTAGGCACGGTACTGGCTTTCCTGCTCGTCAACATCGAGATCGCCGATTACTTCAGTGCACCCGGCGCAGCTGCGCTGACCTTTCAATTCTCGGGAAATTTCGCTCGCGACATGAGTTACAGCATTGCGTGGGGCATGTTTGCATTGCTGCTGCTCATCGTCGGCATCCGGAAGAAAACCGCGCCGGTGCGATATGCGAGTCTCGGATTGTTGGGCGTCACCGTGCTAAAACTTTTCTTTCACGACCTTTCGCAGCTCGACCAGCTTTACCGTATCGGCGCATTCATCGTCGTCGCCATTATCGCCATCGTCGCTTCGTTTCTGTATCAGCGGTTCCTCGCTGCAGTGGACAAAAATAATGAAGCCAAAGCCACGATTCCACCGACATCGTAAACTCTGCGGCCTCATCGCGTGTATTACGCTGCTCTGTGGGACATCCCTTCTGGCGTTTGAGCCAAACGAATGGCGTCAGACGCAGATGCTCAATGTTCCTGCACCTGGACTGGTGCGAGTAAATCTTCCAGCGGCAACGTTGAACGCCGCGCAGCCAGGACTCGAAGACCTGCGAATTGTGGATACGGCGGGCAACCAAGTGCCTTATCTGATCGAGCGCCTCGCGCCCCACCCGGAGTCGATGCTGCGGCCAAAAGAATTTCGCAGCACAATCGAAGCGGGCGCAACGCGGCTCATTTTGGAAACCGGAACAACTGCACCAATCGCCGGCGTGAGTCTCGAAACGCCCGCCTCGCAATTCGTCAAAGCAGTCCAGGTCGAAGGATCGCACAACGGCGCGAACTGGAAGAAACTCGCTGCTGGAGAGCCGATTTTCCAGGAACCAGTGCCGTTCACTGGCGCGCAACTGCACAGGCCGCGCTCTGCCGCGCCTGCAGAAACGCTTCCCATTACGATCAAATCGCGCGATGACAGCCTCGGCGTTACCCGGCTCGCGCTCGACCTCGGCGCGGCGAACTTGACAGTGGCGTCGCTGCGCATCGACACGGGCGAGCCATTGTTTACACGTACCGTCACTCTCGCCGTTCCCGAAATTGCAGGAGATGACATCCGCGAACGGACGCTCGGCGAAGCAGCCGTTTATCGCGTTAGTGTCGATGGAAGAAGCGAGGCGCGTCTCGATATCCCGATCGAGCAACAAATCCACGCGCGCGAGTTACTCCTCCTGATCCGGAATCAAGACAGTCCGCCGCTCTCGATCAGCGCCGTGCACGGCGACCGTCGGCTCGTGCGTCTGATCTTTTTCGCACATGAACCAGGTCATTACTCGCTCCTTTCCGGCAACGACCAATGCACTGCGCCGCGCTACGATCTTTCCGCGTTAAGCGAACAGCTGAAAAATGCAGCGGCAATGGAAGTGGAGCCGTCATCGCTCGCTCCCAAGCCGAAATACAAAGCGCCCGAAGCGCTCGCGGCGCTCAGTTTAACCGGAGCGAAGATCGACATTGCAAAGTGGAAATTCCGCAAGCCCGTGTCCGTCTCGTCCGCGAGGAGCGGCAGATTCCGTTTCTTTTCGAACGAACATCCATATCGCGCGCGATCCAGTTGAACGCCACGCCGGCCAATGATTCGAAGAAACCCGCACTCTCGCGCTGGTCGCTTAAAACGCCGCAAGCCGCATTGCCGATCACGCGGCTCGTCTGCACGGCTGCTTCACCGCTTTTCCACCGGGAAATACGAGTATGGGAAGAAGTCATTGACGAGCGCGGCGACAAATTTCCACGCGAGCTCGGTCACGCCGCGTGGGACCAGGTGCCAACGAAAGCAACGCGCGAGCTTGTAATTCAACTCGACGCGCAACCGCAAGGCGACACGCTCTTTCTCGAAACCGATAACGGGGACAACCCCGCGATCGAACTGCGCGAATTCCGCTGTTATTATCCGGTCACGCGCGTTGTCTTCAAAGCTGCGCCCGATTCGACCCAGCCAGTCTGGCTTTATTACGGCAATCGCGAAGCGAGCGCACCGCACTACGATCTCAGTCTCGTGGCCGACGAGCTCTTGCGTGCGGAGCGCTCGACTGTCATTTCCGGTAGCGAAGAAAACCTTTCCCCGAAAGCCGAGCGGGTTGGCGAAACGCTCACTGGATCTGCCCGCTACATTTTTTGGGGCGCGCTTGGTCTCGTCGTTGTCGCTTTATTGACTCTGATTTCGCGTTTCTTGCCCAAACCGGAGCAATGATCAGCCGATCTTTTTCCGAAAGCGCAGGGCGCAGAGAACGAAGAGCAAGATCGACATCGCGATCAAAATGGCGAGGGGTGGCCAGTATTCGAAAAAATGCGCGCCGCGCAGAATGATCGCGCGCATAAGCGAGATGAAATAAGTGGTCGGGAAAAGCGCGCCAAGCGCGTAAAAGATCCAGGGCATGGTTTCGCGCGGGAAAATGAAGCCAGAAAAGAAAACGCTGGGCAACAGGAACACCATCGACATTTGCAGGGCTTGCATTTGGTTGTCGGCCTTCGTCCCGACGAGAAGACCAAGACTCAGCAGCGCGAAAACGTAAACCAAAGTTGAAAACATCATTGCCACGATGTTGCCCTCGATGGGGACGAAAAACACAAACCGCATGATGAGAAAGAGGATCACGGCCATGGCCATTCCGATACACAAATACGGAACGAGCTTGCCGAGCATGAGACCACTGCGGCTCAACGGACTAACGAGTAATTGCTCGAGCGTGCCGCGTTCCCGTTCGCGTACAAGCGCCATGGCCGCAGCGACTGTCGTCCCAATTTGCAAGACGACGCCGATCACTCCCGGCACATAAAAGTTCGGGGCACGCATTGCCGGGTTGTAAAGCATCTGCGGCCGAACATCGATCGGCACGCCGTGCCGGCCGGTTTCACGTAAAAGCGACTCCACCGACTGAGTCAACGCCACGCCGAGCCCGGTATTGAGAGCTTGAAGGGCCGTCGTGGAATTGGATCCGTCGACAAGCAGTTGCACCTGCGCAGAGTGACCTGCATTAAGGTCGCGGGTAAAGTTCGGCGGGATGTCCAATGCGGCGTAGGCGCGGCCTTTCCGCATTTCGCTCTTCAATTGATCGAGGCTTTGCACTTCGCCAACTACGCGAAAGGTCTCTGTGTTAACGAAGCGATCGATCAACTGACGGCTCTCAACCGTCCGATCTTCATTCAAAACAAGCATTGCCATGTGTTTGATGTCGTTATCCAGCGCATAGCCGAACGCGACCATTTCGATCAGCGGCGGAAAGAAAAAGAAGAAGAGCGTCAGCGGATCGCGCGCGACAATGATGAACTCTTTAAAGAGAATTGCGCCAAGCCCGCGAAATAATTTGTATTTCATGATCATCAATGGGTCATCCCGAGCGAAGCGAGGGACCTCGCATATGCTGAAAAAGCATTGGCGATAAATCCGCCCACTTCGGATTCATCCTCTCCACCAATGCGTTTTTCTTACTGCGCCGCCACCCTTTGATTTCCTTTTCCCGTGCAATTGCGTCTCGAGGATCATTGAACCGTTCGTAATAGATGAGTCGGTTAACCGTGTAAGTCTTGGTGAAACCTTCTATTTCGCTATTCTGATGTTGCCAGACTCGTCTCATTAAACTGTTTGTTATTCCGGTATAGAGAACGACTCGGCTGCGATTGGTCGTCATGTAGACGTAGAACGCCTTCATCAATTTGTGAGGTGCTTCGCTCCGCTCAGCATGACAAGCATTTCATGCCGCTTTCTGTTGTTCAGCAGCGTGCTTGGCCGAAAGCTCGACAAAGACGTCTTCGAGCGAAGGACCGATCTCGTGAATCTCGGCATGACTGACGCCGACTTTACGTAGTTGTTCGTCAATCTGGGCGCGTTTGACGCTTTCATCGACCAGTAAATGCATTGACTGGCCGAACACAGTGGCGCTGCGCACCCCGCGCATCTCGTGCATGGCATGCAACGCCGTGGTCACATGATCGCAAGTCACATCGAGCCGGCGCGTTCCAGGCGGATTTACCTCCGGCAATCTTTTTAAGTCGTCCGGTTCACCGCACACGATCAATTTCGACATGTAAATGTAGCCAACATGATCGCATCGCTCCGCTTCATCCATGTAATGCGTTGTCACAAAAAGCGTCATGCCTTTGCCGGCGAACTCAAAGAGTAAGTCCCACAGTTCGCGTCGCGCGACCGGGTCGATGCCAGCAGTCGGCTCATCGAGGAACAGAACGGTTGGCCTATGCATGAGCGAACAAGCCATCGCGAGTCGTTGTCGCCAGCCACCGGAAAGCTGCCCGGCACGCTTGTTGATATACGGCTCAAGGTGCGTGGTGGCGATCATCTCGTCGCGCCGCTGATTCAATTCGCTGCCGCTCAAGCCATAAAGTTTTCCTGCAAAAATGAGGTTCTCGTTCACGGTCAACTCGTCGTAGAGCGAAAATTTCTGCGACATGTAACCGATCATCTCTTTGATCGGTTCGATATCTCGCACAACGTCGTGACCGCCGATGCGAGCAGTTCCGTCGCTTGGCTCAAGAATTCCACATAGCATCCGAATCACAGTCGTCTTCCCCGAGCCGTTCGGCCCGAGAAAACCGAAGATCGATCCTTTGCCGACGGAAAATGAAACATGATCGACAGCCGTGAACGTGCCGAAGCGTTTCGTCAGCTTGTCAACCTCAATCATCGGCTCAGGCCTCTTTCGATCTGGGTGGACCTCGGTGTCCTTCGCGTTCATTCGTGCTTGTTGGTCATTTCACATTCGTAAAATAAACATCAGCGGCCATTCCGGCGCGCAGGTGCTCGTCGTCGCTGGGCAAACGAATCTTAACGCCGAACACTTGTTTGATCCGGTCGGCGACGGTTTGCACGTTGCGCGGCGTGAATTCGGCCTGGCGGCTAATCTGTTCGACCGTTCCCTCAAAATCCTTACCGCGGAAAGAGTCAACCCGAACGCGCACCGAATCGCCCACCTTTATTAAACCGAGCCACGGCTCCGGCACATACACACGCACCCACAGATGATTTGTAAGAAGCAGCGTCGCGACTTCGCGATTGGCGGGCAACACGTCCCCTACCTTCACGCTGAGCACCTCCAGAACCGAATCGGCCGGCGCGGTAACTTGCATTTCGGCAAGCTGGGCATCGATATCGGCAAGCTGGGCGCGCGCTTGCGTGACGCGCATCTTAGCCGCCTCGACATTTTTTTCCTGCGCTCGCGCCGAGCTCCCTGCGCGCTCGGCGTCATTTGGGGAAACGACCTTGCGTTTGAGCAAATCTTGCTGGCGTCGGGCATCGTCGCGCAGAAATTCCAGTTGCGCCGCCTGGGAATCGGCGTCGTGGATCGCGGTATTAATCTGCGCTTCGGCGAGATCGCGTCGTGCATGCAATTCGGAAGCATCCAGTTCCACGATGGGTTGTCCGGCCCGCAGGGTGTCGCCTTCCCAGGCAAAAATCTTTTCGACTCGACCGCCGCTACGCGGACCTACATGCACTTCGTCCACCTCGATTGTTCCGGACACCGAGTTACTGCGATGCCCGCAAGCCGAGGCGAAGAGCGGCAACGCAAACAACGCTGCGCCGCAAACACAATTGTTGATCTTTCTTCGCACGAACGTCGCTACGAAACCGGATTTCGCCCTTCTGCGCAAGCAATTGAACCCTGCCTCTGCCCGTTGTCGCTGGCGTCGGTGATGCCGGTTTCGTTGCGGTCCTAGTCGGACTCCTATGGTTTTGGTAGATTCGGCAGGTGCTAAACCCCAGCCGGGGTCGCCGCCCCGGCTACAACTTCGAACTGAACGCCTGGCCTGATTTGGTGCTTTCCCCTGGCCTGTTGCTTCGTCTTACGTACGTTTCGAGTAACTGCCAACCACAAAATGAAAACGCGTTGCTTCGATCACATCGATTTACGGGTGAAAGACATGAAAGTCGCAAGAAAGTTTTATGCGAAGTTTTTGCCCCAGCTCGGATTCGTTCGCGAAAGTCCGGGGCGAAAATATCATACTTTTTATTCCGCCGGCGGCGACAAGCCGTCGGAATTTTTTGGTTTCACACAAGACAAAGAGCATCAGCCAAACGGAACACGCATCGCATTCTGGGCGGACACGCGCAAGGAAGTGGACCGGATTGCGGATCTTGTGCGAGAAGCGGGCGGGAAAACTCTCGAAGGCCCGGAAGTCTGTCGCAGCTATAGTCCGGGCTACTATGCATTTTTCTTCGAAGACCCGGACGGGAACAAGCTGGAGATTTGCTGCCGGGAGAGTCCGGTCATTGCGAAATGAACGAACTTCGGCGAAGAGTTGGACAATGAGTAATCCGGCGCACGTTCCTGCGATTCTGCAGGAACCGCGTCGCCATCGTTATCTCAAGCTGATCGCGCTCTTCAAAATCGGCAAAGGCGTCCTGCTCCTTTTGCTGGGCGTTTCACTGCTGTTCCTGAACGCCCGCACCCGCTGGATGGATTTCCTGTCGAATTGGGCCGCGGACGAAATCCTCCTGGAACACAGCCGGCCGGTTGCCTTCTTGCTTCACAAACTTCAAGCCGTGCTCGCAGGCGGCACGCTGCGGGCGACTGGTTTTTTGGCTCTCTTTTACACGGCCGTTCTTTTTACTGAGGGAATCGGCGTGTACATGGAGCAGCGATGGGCGGAACTACTGATGATTTTTGCAACTGGCGCACTGATTCCAATCGAGGTGCGTCATATTTGGCACCGCCCAGGCTTGGTGGGTGTGCTCATCTTGCTGGCAAACTGTTTCATCGTTTGGTTCCTCTACCGCGTGCTCAAGCGCGACAAGCCAAAGGCCCACGCCTCGCAACCGTGCGAATTAGTCCAGACGCGTTAGGAGAATCTAAGGTCGGCGCCAGCCGATTTCAATCCAGTGGACTCTTTACGCCGACGCCCGGTTTGTTGAGCACATGCGTGTAGATCATCCACGTAAAGACTTTGTCCACGTGGTCTAGCATGAAACTGCGGCCCAGGCTGCAAGGCTAAGTTGAACTCATCGCGATGGATCGGATCGGATTTTCCGAAGATAATGCGCTAGCTGAGCTTTGAGAAACCTTCTCCCGGCGCCACTCTTGAGATATTTCTCGCGGCCTAGTGCGTCAGCCTGCTCCAGATAAGCTTCGTAATAGATCAACTTCCAAGGACCGCGGTACGAAGTTGCAAATGAACCGCCTTGAACATGCTCCTTAAATCGTTTCCGCAAATTCGCGGAATACCCAATGTAGAATCCGTCATCACTTACGGAGCGAAGTACATAAACGTAATGCATCAGTTGGATGTCACTCCTGGCGCGTGAGCGAAGCTTTTACGCGCTGGTCGAGCAATTTAGGTTTGTTTTTCGTCGGCGTGCTGACTACCGTCCCCTGCATGATGCCGATTCTGCCGTCTTCAATCCTGAACTCAAGCCGGATTAGGCCCACTGACAGATGAGCAAGCGGAAGCGTCGTCAATCCGGTCGTTGCCTGTGCGGTTCCGTCAGGTTCGTCATTGCTGGCCCGCTCCGCCCTACGGTCATTGCCTGTCATTGCAGAAACTGCCGTCGCTTCTCCGGTGGTCTCTTCACCGTCACTGCGGCCCGGAAGGAGCATCTCGTCATCACCAAGAAAGGCTCCTTAAAATGGTTCAAGTCCTCGAAGTACAACAAGCGTGGCTTCTGCGGCAAATGCGGCTCCAGCCTGTTTGGAGTTTCAGATCAGTGGCCGTTCGTCTCCATTTCTGCGGCATCGCTCAATGAGCCCACTGGTCTCAAATTGGCAGTGCACTCTTGGACGGAAGAGAGCGCAGACTACTGGTCGTTTGACCCGAAGCTGCCTAGAAGGCGCGGCCCTTCTGGCCTAGGTGGACCGCCGGCGAATCTGGAGCGATGAAGGTTCAGCCCATGAAGCCTAA
Source organism: Verrucomicrobiota bacterium (assembly GCA_003218815.1). Taxonomy (GTDB): domain Bacteria; phylum Verrucomicrobiota; class Verrucomicrobiia; order Chthoniobacterales; family UBA10450; genus Udaeobacter. The sequence continues at coordinate 3,227 of QHON01000082.1, read as the reverse complement.
CCATGCGATGGAGCGAACGGCGGACCGCTGTGCGTTCACATTTCAGATGACTTCCACCCATTCACCGCGAGCGACGCGCGGTTCCGTCCGCCGTCGCTCATCTTATTCTCGTTAGGCGATGAAGAAATGGGCAGGACTCGACAGCGCGTGATTGACAAGACCGCAAGACCGTTACAGTTGCTCGCTATCTTGAGGGTTGGACAATCGCATCAGGCTTTGCCTCGTTTCAGGGGGTCTAAACAGATTATATAAAGGAGAATTCTTATGAGACGAATACTCGTTATAGTCGTCCTGGCCCTTACAGCAACCTCTATCGCCCTAGGGCAAGAGCGGAGCGCAAGCAGAGATCAAAGAAGCAGCGTCGAGCAGGCGATAAGACAACTGGATAATGAACGCATTCAAGCGCAGATCGGTGCTGATGCGGTGGCCCTTGATCGCATCTACGCGGATGATTTTATCGGCGTAGGACCAAGTGGCACAGTGAGAACCAAGCCACAGGTGATTTCAGATTTCACGTCGGGTGCTTTGAAATTTCAGTCTATCACCACCGACGAGGTTCAGGTGCGCGTTTACGAAAACACCGCGGTGGAGACTGGCCTCTCAACGATGGTTGGGCAAGACAAAGGCAAAGCCGTTCCCCGAGACACTCGGTTTACCAGGGTATGGGTAAAGCAGCAAGGGCGCTGGCGGTTGGTTGCCAACCACTACTCCTCACGGATTACGCAGCATTAACATAGACTGACACGGCGAGTGCGCGATTCACACGCTTATACTGGGTCAATCACGGCTCGCGGAAGGCACCGTCTGATTGCTGCGTTTTAATCAACGCGCCGGAATCATCGAAGACGCGAACGACCGCCATATGTGAGCGACTATAAAACTTTGCATAACCGATCGCGTCATCCGACTTGCAGTACCATAGCTTGCCGAACGGCAGTGCTTCGCTGATTAAATCAAAACCACGCTTATCAGCACGGGGTCGAACTTCGTAAACATGAGTAGATTGCGACATCGCCCGCACAGCTATCACTAAATAGAGCGCGCCCGTGGGTTCATTTTAGCACTCGCTGCGCGCCGTAAAGGTATTGCTCGCTGCGCTGCGCTCCACCTTGACTGTGCTCGCTCCGTGCGAAGAGGTGCGTACCGGTTCGCGTTCAAAAGAAATTGTATGCCCAGGCATCTTCGCGCTTCCTGGCGAAAACGAGATTCGCCGCAGCTCCTTCACGATGCGGGCTTTCACTCGTTCGAGTTCTTGCTCTGGAATCGGCCGGCCTTCTGCTTCTTCAATCAGGTGGTCGAGCAGGATCTTTCGTCTGCGGCCTTTGCGGCGGTCGGCGAGAGTTTTCCGGGTGAGTTTGCGCTGAAGCTTTGATCGGCAGTCGGCAGTGATCGATGAATGCGGACCGCTGACGAGTAAGTCATAACGAATCAGTCCGGTGATGTAGGCAGACAGCGAGCGATAGCCCAACTCTTTCCAACGCACGTCCACAAGCCTCCAAATTTCGAAAGGGAACGTGACGCGCTCTGCCACTGCGCTAAGGGGCGGCAACGGCAAATCGTGCCGACTGGCAGCCGCAATGTTCTGAAGACGGTGAATGCGATCGACCAGTTGCACCAGCAGTCCTTTACGCGGCTGGCCGGGCCGATATCGAGCGACGAGTTCCCGATCAACGGCATCCTGCGCCGGCTGTGTGTCGCGCGCGATCTCGAGGGTGATGGAGTGTTTCGCGTCTGACCGCAGATCATAACAAACCAGCTCCACTGCATATGGAGTGAAAATAAAGTGGCCGAATTCTCTGCACCGTTCCTTCACGGTTGGCGCAAGCAAACCAGGGACCGTAATGCTTTTGCGAACCCCTTTTGGCATATAGACCCTCCGGCCCGATCATTGTTGCTTGAATCCTGGATGCTTGGCAAGCCATCCGTCGAGCCGCTGTAACGTGCATTTTCCAAGCGAAAACGGCGAGTCGGCGGTGTTCTTGATCTGCGACATGGCCGTGCGCCCGATTCCAGAAAGCACGCACAACTCGCTGCTGTTGAATTGACGATGCGGAAATTTCGCGGCCAGGAATAGCAGCGCCGCGATCGTCGTTGCGCTGAAAGAACAGTCCTGCTCTGCCTGGCCGACTGCTTTGTTCGATGTCTGTTTTGCCATTCGATTGCCCCCTTCGTTCTTAAACCGCCCAAAATACGTTCATCTGAACACTGGGGCAACGTTTTGCCGATGGCCACTTCACCGCAGGAGAGCGATTTCGCGCCGCTTGGGCTGGCGATTTCCAGACCTGTCAAAATCTTTCGTAGTTCAGTGGAAAACGGCTGAATCCAGTCCCAAGAACACTGGAGAAAGAACGGAGCGGCGTCGGCCCGATCGGCAAAAAAGCGGGTGTAAAGCCTTCGTGTCGCGCAAGCACTGGAGCAAGTGCGCCAGAGCAAGCGCGGCAAGAAATCTTAACACCACATCAATATGACCAACGCTCAATTAAAGAAACTTGTTAACGAAGCCGTCGCCCTGCACCGGAACATCGTCGCTCAGAGCGAACGCCTTAAAATCATGAAGGCCGATCTCGTCCGCGAGGCTCGGCTCCACGAAAATGACTTTACGCCGACGAACAACGGTGGTTCCCGATGGACTACCACGGGTACCGATGGCTGCATCGCGCGCGTCAACTTCCCGGCGCCTGCTCTGATGCCCCTTATTAATTCTGAGAGCGAAACTTTTGACCAGGTGCTGGCTCTTGCTGGGGAATGCGTGGATCGCTTGTTTGAATCCGTCTACTACTTACGACCTGTCGTCGAATTCCGCGAGGAAGTTTCACAGGCTTTGCCGAAACGCGACGCGCGCCAGCTGATCGAACTCACCGTATGCGTTTCAAGAATAACGTCGGCCCCCAGGTTCGCCGTCGGCGCTACGCGCTCGGCTGGTCGCAGTCGGATTTCGCCGCGAAGCTGCAAATCGCAGGCTTCGACATCAGCCGAAGCGGCGTTTCCAAAATCGAAGCGCGCCTCTCGTACGTGGACGACAAAGCGCTTGTCTATCTCGCGGAGGTTTTGAAGGTGCAGGTCCAGGAGCTTTTCCCGCCGCGGACGCCGGGAAATCGGCTATACGACTTCATGGAGAAGCTGGAGACGACGCGCTTCTGATGCGACAGAGGCTGCAACGATTGTACCCGTGATTTGTACCCGTTAGCCCCGAAAAGGAGCAAAAAACAGCTAATCAGAGCTAAAGG
>QHON01000215.1:2098-4710 GCA_003218815.1 Verrucomicrobiota bacterium | reverse complement strand
TGATTGTTGCTTGCGCACTTCATCTGCACTTTGCACGCCAACATCAACAATCGATTGCGCGCTCGTGGTGACGACGTCCTGGACCTCCGCGTCAATGATGTCGCGAATGATGAGTTTGTGAAGTTCGGGTTCGCGGGCCTGGGGATAGCGCCTCAGGACCGCGCGATGGCTTCGTTGCCACACCGCATCTTCTTCCAGTTGCGGCGCATTTAAGATTTCGAAGTCGACCGCATCATCGAGATCGTGACTGTAATAAGTAATCTCGTCCGCCACGTTCGCGATCTGCGCTTCCAGTGATGGACAACGATATTTCTCTTCTTCTGGCGTGGGCGGATCATACAAGGCCTGGTGCTTTCGCAAACCTTCACGCACCTCGAAGGTCAAGTTCAGGCCAGAAAAATTCGGATACGCGTTTTCGAGGAGCTCCACGACACGCAAACTTTGTCGGTTATGTTCGAACCCCCCATGCTCCTGCATACATTCCGCCAGCATTTCTTCGCCGGAATGTCCGAAAGGCGAATGCCCGAGATCATGGGCGAGAGCGATCGTCTCTGCCAGATCTTCGTTCAGCGATAACGAGCGCGCAATTGTTCGGCTGATCGACGCCACCTCGATCGAATGCGTCAAGCGCGTGCGCAAATGATCGCCCGTTCCGTTCAGGAAAACCTGGGTCTTGTATTCCAGCCGGCGGAAGGCACGGGAGTGAATGATCCGTGCTCGATCACGCTGAAATTCCATGCGATATCCATGACTTGGCTCCGGAAATTTTCGGCCACGCGAATCGCCGGATTTTTGCGCGAACGGTGCGAGCACGCGCCGCTCATCGGCCTCCATTTGCTGACGACGTTTCCAGCCTCCGCGCGAAATCGCAGCCGGCGCGAATTCCGTGCTCACATTAGAATTATTCGTTGTCTTGTCCGTTTGGCGAGTCTGGAGTTTCAATTCGGGAAAGCTTTTCGCGCAAGGTTCTTTGCGCTTTCCGCGCCTCTATTCTCAGCACTAGCAAATCGAAAACGGACAGTAAAAGGGCCGCCAGCGTAAGCCACGCACAGGCCACCCAAAATAGAATGAACAGTATTGGATGGTCCGGTGGATTTAACGCTGACTGCAAAAATGTCGATCCGGATAACAAAAGTGCGAGCGCAATGAGGAGGGTAGCGAACATTGTTTTGCGCCGCGTGCTTTGATCGCTAATTACGCCGCGCGTCGCGTGAATAATAAAGGAGATCGCGCGCAAAGTTTTTTAACCAGAAGAATTGTTCGACACGATTCTTGTCGATCTTACAATTCCGAGGTTTCAAATCAAACATGTCAAAGAAAGGGCCTGCGAAAAATCAGGTTACTCCCGACCGTTTAATGGAACTTGGTTTCGCCTCCGCGCCCGAAGCGTTGCTTTGGGTCGTCGCGACAAGCACTAAGCAGATTAATTGACTCCCCCAAACTCGTCGACCCCCCTGGGGGCTTTCCCGTCCGCGCCGCTCGCCTCCCGCCGCCTCCGTGTCGCTTGTAAAGTCAGACGAATCGACTTTTCATCAATAAATCGAACTGCTTTCATAGCGAGTGGCATGAGAAAGACGAAAACGAAATCGGGCAAACCAGGGAAAACGCGATCAGCTCCAAAGAGTAGGGAAATGCCTGTTCCGTACCAGAAAGCTGCTATCCGAAGTAGAGCATTCGCCAAGGCGATAATCGATGCACAATCGTATGCGACCGACCCAGTGCGGTTGCGTTCGCTTTTCGATGTAGCGGCTGCCAAAGCAGCGTCGATCCCGAGGCAGCCGTTCAAAGAAAACTGGGCTTACGTTCAAGCCATGCTGCGTTTGATCCGTGCGTATTATCGCGGCGAGTACCGCATGGTTTCGCAAGACGCCTTACTGTCGATCATTGCGGCGATCAGCTATTTGGTTGACCCGTTCGATTTAATTCCTGATGAGATCCCGTTTCTTGGCTTTGTGGATGATGCGACCGTCATCGCGTTGGCGGTCGGTAAAACCAAGCAACCGCTCGATGATTTCATGACGTGGGAAACAGCAGGCGCATAGCGCCTCGTATTATTCGGCCAATCACGTCGCACAATTTTCCAGCCTGTTAGCTCGCATGGGGCGCCTTACCCCACAGAAGATCGCTTACACTCCTTCAAACCAACAAGAGCGTCGGATTCTCGAGCAAATGCCGAAGTTCTTTTAGGTATGCCGCCCCGAGAGCGCCGTCGACCACGCGATGATCGCAGCTCATCGTAATTGACATGCGATGGCCGACAACGATTTGGTCGCCGTCGTCGATTACCGGCGTTTTTGTGATCCTCCCAATCGCAAGGATGAAGCCCTGAGGCGGATTGATAACCGCGGAAAAACTGTCGATTCCCATCCCGCCAAGATTTGAGACGGTGAAGGTGCCGCCCTGAAATTCTTCCGGCTTCATCCGCTTATTGCGCGCGCGGTGCGCAAGGTCTTTTACGATCTCACTGATTTCGCGCAGCGATCTGTCTTGCGCGGTGCGGATGACCGGTGTCAAAAGTCCGTCTTCAATCGCGACGGCAATGCCAAGATCGATATCAGCGTACTGGACGATCGCGTCGCCATCAAAAGACGCATTTACTCTTGGCACCTTGA
>QHON01000215.1:0-1925 GCA_003218815.1 Verrucomicrobiota bacterium | reverse complement strand
TTTGATTGACGGAGCGGGAACTTGCGGCGCTTTCACACGACCGCGGTCACCGACCGCGGCTACAGCCTTCGCGGCAGCGCGCACATCGGTTTCGGTCACACGACCGTCTGGCCCGGTACCTTTCACACTGGAAAGATCGACTCCGAGTTCGGCCGCAAGTCGCCGCGCGACCGGAGAAGCTTTTACGCGCGCTTCTTCGCCTTTCTCGATCTTCGTCGCAGCCTCCGCAGTTTTAGCTGGCAATTTCTTTTCCGCTTTTGGCGCAGCCGCTTTTTTCTCTTCTTTCTCTTCGGCCTTCGGCTCTTTTGCTTCCCCTTCTGGCTTCTTCTGCTCTTTTTCCTTTGCCTTAATTTCCTCGGGCTTTTCTTCTTCCTTTTTTTCTGCCGGCTGTTCTGCCTCTTCCGCTTTCTTCGGCTCTTCTTCGCCCTCGCCGCCAATAAATGCGATTTTGTCACCAACGTTTACCTTGCCGCCTTCTTCTACATAAATCTCGGCAAGCGTACCATCCTCCGGCGATTCCCATTCCATCGTCGCCTTATCGGTCTCGATTTCGGCGAGCACCTCGCCAGCCGAAACCGTGTCGCCTTTCTTTTTCTTCCAAGCGACGAGCGTTCCCTCAGTCATCGTGTCGCTCAATTTGGGCATCTGGATTTCGGGCATGTGGTCGTTAAATTGTTAAGGCGTTGAAGCCAAGATCGGCAATCATGCGTAGCAAACTTTTTTCACCGCCGCCATCAACTTGTCGGCGTTTGGCAGAACGGCTTTCTCGAGACGCTCATTGTACGGCATCGGCACATCTTCCTGTGAGACACGTAGGATCGGCGCGTCGAGCTCATCGAAAATGTTTTTTTGAATGCGATAGCAAACTTCAGCGCCAACTCCGCAGAACGGACAGTCTTGTTCGACAATCACGACGCGATGCGTTTTCGCGACTGAATCGAAAATCGCCTTTTCGTCCAGCGGTTTGATCGAGCGAAGATCGACAATCTCCGCGGAAATGTCCTCTTCTTCCAACTTTGCCGCCGTCGCGAGCGCGAGCCGAACAGTCTGCGCGTAACAGATAATCGAGACATCGCTGCCTTCGCGCTTCACCTCCGCTTGGCCAAGGGGAATAAGAAGTTCTTCATCCGGCGGCTCGACCATCCCTTTCGAGCTATAAAGAAGCTCCGCTTCCAACACAAGCACCGGATTGTCGTCGCGCACAGCTGTTTTCAACAAGCCTTTCGCGTCACGTGGGGTGGCGGGCGTGCAAATTTTCAATCCAGGCGCATTAGCATACAACGGTTCGGTAGCATGCGAATGGGTCGCACCAAGTTGATGCGCGGGCCCGTTCGGCCCGCGAAAGGTGATCGGGATATTGAATTGTCCACCCGACATCGTGAACATGTTTGGCGCGTTGTTCACGACCTGGTCGAACGCGACCAGTGAAAAGCTAAACGTCATGAACTCAATAATCGGCCGCAACCCGACCATCGCGGCCCCAACGCCCAGGCCCGCGAATCCGTTCTCGCTAATCGGCGTGTCGATGATACGTCTTGGCCCGAAGCGCTCGAGCAAGCCCTGGCTCACTTTGTAAGCGCCATTGTATTCCGCAACCTCTTCGCCCATGAGGAAAACATTCGGGTCGCGCTCCAGCTCCTCCGCGAGCGCTTCGTTGAGCGCCTGACGATAGGTAATCTCCCTCACGGTTTTGCGCCATTGGCGTAAGTATAATCGTAAAGCTTGTCGAGCGGCAGTTGCGGGCTTTTCTCGGCAAACTTTACGGAGGCCAGCACTGTCTCCTTGGCGTGCTTGTCGATCTGATCGAATTGTTGGTTTGTTAGTTTCCCCTCCCGCGTGAGCTGTGCTCGCAAACGCGTAATTGGATCGTCGAGTCGATATTTCTCCAGCTCCTGCTTGGTCCGGTAACTTGCGGGATCGGACAT
>QHON01000214.1:1651-5316 GCA_003218815.1 Verrucomicrobiota bacterium | reverse complement strand
AATGCTACCTTGTAATTGAAGATGAGCTGCTGACGGGAAGTGGTAAGTTGACTCCTCGCCAATCGCGGCAGCGTCTCGTCGCGGATTGCGGCAGGCCCATCGGATTACTTTTAAAGCAAACCGAATCGATAGGCTATGCTCTTGAACAGCTTACGCGTGCGCGAGGGAGCGCGGAGCGCGAGGCAACATTGGCGCAACTATTGAGCAATGTTCAGCGCCATCAAAGACTCGATTTTCCTTCCGCGTTGTTGTAGAACGGCATCTGCACCGAATGGGTAGATGTCAGCGCTGAACGAACAAGCCAGGAAAGTAAAAGCGGCCATTGCCGGTCTCGAGGCGCAACGATCAATTCTTGGAGACGCAGTTGTGGAGCCGGCGGTGGCAGCATTGCGCCTCCAATTGTCGGAGCTCGAATTCATTTGCGTCCTTGATCGTTGGTTTTGCGCAATATCCGGCCAGATCGTGTTTTGGATTCTGGGAGTGTTGCTGGTTCTCTCGCTGTTTTCCAGGTTATGGCTGACGCTCAAAGAGTGAGCTTGGCCCTTATTTCGAGGGCCCTTCTCGCGTTCCTGATTCTTTACTGGGCGGCTTTCGCGTTGGTTGCACCGGTTACGACGTGGGACTCTCACGTCTACAATATCGCGAGAATCCCTATCGCATTGAAGGGCGGCTTGTTTGGAAATCAAGGCTGGAACAGCTACCGCCAGATTTTGTTTCCCTGGGGTTTCGATGCGCTGCATCTGCCTTTTTTCTGGCTTGGTTGGGGCGCGTCCATCCCGAGCTATCTGTGCTTTATCGGAACCCTTTCCATCGTGTGGAGAATCATAAAGGCCTATCGAGGAACAGACACCGCTACGCTGTGTGCTCTCGCTATGTTCTCGATGCCTATGTTTATCTACCAAGCGACCAGCACAAAGAATGACTGGGCTGTCGTATTCGGCCTCGCGTGTTGGTTTTATTGCCTGTGGTTACATCGCCAGACGCCAAAGAAATGGCTGCCATTGGGAATGGCCTGTTCGTTAGCCTTCTCCGCCGGGGCGAAAACGACCGGCGTCTTTTTCCTGATCCTGGCGGCTCCTGCCACGATATGGCTCCTTAGAAGAAATCGCCGCGATGCCTTGCAGTTTTCGGTTGGTTTAATTGCAGCACTGATCCTGTGGGGAAGTGTTGAGACCTACGTCAATACCGCCCTCGTTTACGGCCATCCATTCGGACCGAAAGCTCAGGTAGAGAGAGATACCAATCGCGACGGCGTTCGCGGGGCGTTGGCAAACGGGATCCGATATGCTTTCGGAGCCGTGAACTTCGGGGTCGACCAGAGAGGATCCGGATTCCTGCGAAGAGCTTGTGCAGGCGCACTAAGAATCACCGGCTTGCATGATGTCGGATACAGGGGCATGCCGCGTGGCTACGACGATTCGAATTTTACGTTACTAAAGACAGGACAGGAGACTGGCAGTGATTTTGGTGTCGTGGGATTCCTGTCATTTGTCGGAAGCGTGTGGATAGTTCTGCGAGGCTCATGGCGCACTCCGGAGTGGCGTCTCGCAGCCAGCGGATTTGTTTGCCTTGGAATACTCTGCACGATCATCGCCTGGATGCCGTGGAATTTTCGTTTTCTTCTAGTACCGTTTCTTTTATTCTTGACCGCGTCGTTGTTGAGGGTCAGCTGGTACTTTGAAAGAATGCCTTGGCTGCAACTGCTCGCCTTGCTCGTAATCTTGCACGGCGTTTTTGTTTATCCGATCCGTTCATTCAATAAAGCGCCGCGTGATTTATGGGCGTCGATCTTTCAGCGGGACAATGCGACGTTTAAGGAGAGGGCGAGCATGCAGGCGGTGGTTCAGGCAGTTCGGGACGCTGTCAGTGAAAAACAGATGGCCGTCCTTTTTCTAGATGCCGACACCGATTCATGGGTTCTTCCCTTCTTCCAGATCAAGAGGCTCAACGTGTTACCCCGGCCTGGCATGACAGAAGCGCCGGTTCCTGCCGGCCTGTTGCAAAATGGCCAATCGGCAGGCCTGCTTGTTTTAAATCTTCCTTTTAGCCCGGAGGAGGAAAAGGGTTGGAAAATGTATCGGAGATTCTCGCCATCCGACCCCCGTTGGCGTTATGATTCAGCTTTATATTTGTGGCAGAACCCTTGAGATTTTAGCTGACGCCGCGACTTGGTCTTTGAGCGAAAGTGCGGCAAGGCTGAATGTGCCAAGCCAGCAGCCGATGGCCGTTTCATTCGGGCGCGTCGAGCGATGTGCCAGCGACATGCTTACGCGTGCGCGAGGCTGTTGACGGCATGTTGACCTTACGAGCGTCTAAAGTGGTCGTTTTTGTTCGCAAGCGTTCGCTGATGTGCAAGGCAAGTCATTGGTGTCGAGGGTGAAACATTAGATTTTCAGTCCACTGCTCTGCCAACTGAGCTACCCAGCCGTTTCACGACGATCGACCGTCAACAGGTTACCCGCAAAGGCGGGGCGTTCACTATGCAAAATTCGCGCGGCTGAGCAACAACGAAGCAAGCATTCTGTTCCGTTGCCAATATTAATCGTCTTGTGCAGCGGGCAGAATTGTCTCACGCTCGCTTGCATGAGCGATCAATTCCTGAATGAACTGAATCTCTGGTGCCTGAGCCGCCAAGAGGCCATCGCCGCGACCGGAAACGCCAACTCCCCCTATTTTAAACTCATTACGCCGCTACAATATCGAAGCACGCTTCTCGGCGGGATTATCGAGGTACCAAAGGATTTCCTGTCTGACTTGGGATCCATCCCGCGAACGGTCTGGTGGTGGCTCTCGCCAGATGATTACGACATTTCCTATCCCAGCGTCGTCCACGATTACATTTACAAGCAAAAGGGCGACCTCAGCGCGCAGCAGCTCCCACAAAAACGAGTGAACCGCGAAACAGCCGATCGCGTTTTGCGTGAAGCAATGGCAGCAGTCGGTGCATCTGGTTTCCGACAGACCGTTGTTTACAACGCCGTCCGAACTTTTGGCCCGCGCTGGTGAAATCGCGCCAAGAAATCAAACATCAGTCCCCTGAGAATTTTCGGGGCAATTCCACGGCACTCTTCAGAAGTCGCAGATAGTGATTCCGTGAAATCTCGATGCCCCCAAATTGTTGCAGATGCGGCGTAAGCCATTGCGTATCGAGCAACGCGAATCTTCTCGAGCGCAGACGTTGCACCAGCGCCACTAGCGCAACCTTTGATGCGTCTCTTTCGCGATGAAACATCGATTCACCAAAAAAAGCGCCGCCGACTGCGATCCCATAAAGCCCTCCAGCGAGTTTGCCTTCTCCCCAAGCTTCGACGGAATGCGCGTAACCCAGCTGGTGCAATTGAGTGTAGCTCTCCATAATTTCAAGGTTGATCCAGGTATCTTCACGTTTCGCGCAAGCCTCGATCACCTCCGAAAAGCAAGTGTCGATCTTGATTTCGAAAAGTTGTTTTCGCAGGACGCGTCCCAATGCGTGCGGCACATGAAAATGTTCCAGCGGAATGATCGCGCGCGGATCGGGCGAGAACCACCCGATGGAATCGTCCTCCATCGCCATCGGAAAAACGCCGAGCCGATAACCTTGCAGTAAGAGATCGGGCTCGATCATAGAGAAGCGTCCGATTCTACGCCTTTTTTGCGAAAAACAGCAGCTCCCTGATGTTGTAGAG
>QHON01000214.1:0-1614 GCA_003218815.1 Verrucomicrobiota bacterium | reverse complement strand
ACGCATGGCGATCTTGTTCCTGATCGCATTGACGTTGATTACAGGAGGCTGCGCTGATCCGATGGAACAACGCAGCACGGAAGAAGTAGGAGGCCAGTTTCAACGCGGCGTCACCGGCCAGGGAACGCTCGGTCCGATCGACCGGCCGTCCGGCGATCCCGCGGCAGAGCACGGCGTGCCGCAAACCCATCCGTAGCGAGTGAAAACAGCCGCCCCATCAACTCATTCAAGAATTCTCATTCTTGATTTCGGTTCGCAGTACACACAAGTCATCGCGCGGCGTATTCGTGAACTCCAGGTTTATTCCGAGATCGTTCGCTTTGACACACCGGCGGCTGAAATCGCGAAGTTAAAACCAAGCGGACTCATTCTTTCCGGCGGTCCGGCGAGTGTTTACGACAAAGGTGCGCCACATCTCGATCCGGAGATCTTTTCGCTCGGAATTCCGGTGCTCGGAATCTGTTACGGTTTGATGTTGATGGCACATCACCTCGGCGGTCAGGTTGTGTTCACCGGGCGACGCGAGTACGGAGCCGGGACGTTGTACATCGGGAACGGCTCGAACCTGCTAGATGGACTGGGGCCACAGATCGATGTCTGGAATAGTCATGGCGATGAAGTGACGGCATTGCCGAAAGGGTTTCGCGCCACCGGGAGGACAGAGAGCTCCGATTTCGCAGCGGTGGAGGATCCCCAACGCAAGCTTTACGGGCTCCAATTTCATCCCGAAGTCGCGCACACGCCACGGGGGAAGGAGATTCTGCAGAATTTCGTCTATCACATCTGCCGATGCACGATGGACTGGACGATGGGCTCGTTCATCGAAGAGGCGTGCGCGCGCATCAGGAAGCAGGTCGGCGATCAAAAAGTCGTGCTCGGTTTGAGCGGCGGCGTCGATTCGTCCGTGACTGCTGCACTTTTGCACGAGGCGATCGGGGACCAACTTACCTGCATCTTCGTGAACAATGGATTGCTGCGCTCGCGCGAAGAAGAAATTGTCCAGCGCGTTTTCGGCGAAAATTTTCATGTGCGTCTGAAATATGTGGACGCGAGCGAACGTTTCCTCGCGCTCCTCAAAGGCGTGACCGATCCCGAAACAAAACGGAAAATCATTGGCAACGAATTTATCAAGGTGTTTCAACACGCGACCGAGGAGCTGCTCGATGAAGACCGCAAAAATGGCGCGCGCAAACACAGCGGTTACAGGTTTCTCGCGCAGGGCACTCTTTATCCCGACGTGATCGAGAGCGTGTCGATCGAAGGGAATCCAGCACAAGTGATTAAGAGCCACCACAACGTGGGTGGATTACCCGAAAAAATGCATTTCGAGCTGGTCGAGCCGGTGCGCCAGTTATTCAAGGACGAAGTGCGCCAGGCCGGTTTGCAGCTCGGTTTGCCGAAAGAGATCGTATATCGTCAGCCTTTCCCCGGACCAGGTCTTGCCGTTCGCATTCTCGGCGATGTCACGCCGGAGCGATTGTCGATCCTGCGCGAAGCGGACACGATCGTTGTGAGCGAGATGGAATCGTCAGATTGGTATTACCGTGTCTGGCAATCCTTCGCTGTGCTTCTGCCGGTCCGCTCGGTCGGCGTTATGGGCGATCAGCGTACTTA
>QHON01000081.1 GCA_003218815.1 Verrucomicrobiota bacterium | reverse complement strand
ATCATTCGAAACATCGTAATGAAAGGTCACTGCGCGTCGATCGCGCTCTAGTAAGCTCCGCCTGCCGCGGATTCGTGGCAGCAATTGTCTCGCCGCCCGTCGCATTGTCGATCTACCGTTCCGATCCGGAAGCGCAACCAGCAGCCCCGCGAGCTTCACCTTTTTCTTCCAATCGTTGAGACGGCCAAGCAGAAGATCGGCGATTTCAAAAGCAGCCTCGATATCGCCTTCGATATCGAAGTCATTGTCCAGATATGCTTCCGCTAAACCAACTTCTGTGCCTGGCAAAAACATTTGGCCAAGCGCTCCGGGATGTTTCAGCGCGAGCACGGCAGCGCGCGGACGCTCATCTGGCCATGCGGTCCCGTCCCACAGTCGCACACCAACCTTGTCCAGCGAACAGCCGCCGAAGATCTCGCTCAGAACATGACGCGTTCGATCCTCGACATTCTTTTCTGCGGAGATCGCGTGCATCGCGCTCGTGCGCGGAGACGCGGTTACATCATACCGAGCTTCATCCGCCCGGCTTCGCTGATCATGCTTTGGTTCCACGGTGGATCCCAGACCAGCTGGACGTCGGCTTCGTCCACTCCATCAATCGACAAAATCTTGCTTTGGGCATCGTGTGCGATCGCCGGTCCCATCCCGCAACCGGGAGCGGTCAATGTCATTTTCACTTCCACTTTGGTTCCGCCTTCGGGTTTGTTGATCAATCGGCAGTCGTAAACGAGGCCAAGATCGACAATGTTCACTGGGATCTCCGGGTCGTAGCATTGTCGAAGCTGGTTCCAAACATTTTCTTCAGAAACCTCACCATTTGCGGTGCTCGCAGGCTTTTCCGCTGTTTGCGCCTGAGGTCTTTCCAAGCCTAAGGCATCCAGATCTTTCTCGGCAATTCTCGCGAGGCCTTGATACGTTGCAATGGTGTAGCTTCCGCCAAGGCTTTGCGTGATAACGCCCTGGGTCCCAGAGGGAAGTGTGGTTTTCTGTCCACTCGGGATTCGGATCGCCTCGCAATCGCGGCTCAATGTGAATTCAGTGTTCTCGTACATGGCTTAAGCTTCTACACCTATTGTGCCACAGATTTACACGGACGGAAAAAAATTCTGTGCCTCCCTCGGTTTGAAAGCTAATCGGGCCTAATACACGTCGCGCTTATAGCGTTTATTGCTCTTAAGCTTTTCAACGTATTCGTTCGCTTCGTCGATGCTTTTGCCGCCGTGCTCTTGCACAATTTTGCGCAGCGCAGCATCGACATCCTTGGCCATGCGACGCCCGTCGCCGCAGACGAAGAAGTGTGCCCCTTCCGCGTCGAGCCATTTCCAAATCTCGGCAGCGTTTTCCAGCATGCGGTGTTGCACGTAAATTTTTTCGCGTTGATCGCGGGACCAGGCGCAATCGAGTCGTGTGAGAGTTCCCTCTCTTTGGTAGGTCTTGAACTCGTCCCCATAGGCAAAATCGCAGCTCTCGTGTTGCGCCCCGAAGAAGAGCCAGTTTTCCCCCTTTGCTCCGGTTGCTTTTCGCTCCTGCAGGTACGCGCGGAATGGCGCGACTCCGGTTCCGGGACCAATCATGATGATGGGAGTCTCAGGATCCTCCGGCAAATGAAAATGTTTTGCGACGCTCGGGAAGACGGGCACGGGCACGTCATCAGCGCGTTCCGCAAGAAAGGATGAGCAAACGCCTTTGCGCGGCCGACCATGACTTTCGTAACTGACGACGTCCACAATGAAGTGTACTTGGTCGGGGTACGCCTTTAAGCTTGAGGCCACTGAATAAAGCCGCGGCTGTAATTTCGTCAGGAGACCGACAAATTCTTCCGGGGCGAAACGGGCAGAAGGATGTTCCAGAAGGAAATCGACTATTTCCATGCCCCACAGGTAAGTCTCAAGATCGTGTTTGCGGTCTGGCGCGAGAAGGTACCTCAACGTAGGCGCAGCTGAAGCGCGCTCGGCAACGGCCCTCAAAAGCTTGGGCGGGGGTTGCGTGATACTGTAATCGCGCAGTAACGCTTCGCGCAATGCCGTTGGTTCCCCCCTGGGTCGCGGGACTTGTTCATCGCCGGTGGCGCCGAGCGTATGGACGATTTCATCGACCAACTGTGGGTCATTGCTTGGATAAACCGCCAATGAATCGCCCACTTCAAAGCTCAAACCCCACCCCGTCAGATCGAGTTCGAAATGGCGCGTATCCTTCGCAGACTCCGGACCGCTAAGGCGGCGATTAACGACGAGACGAGCGGGAAAAGGGTTCGCCCGTGTGTATCGTGTGGCAGCAACGGTAGCAGCAGCGCTAGCGGTAGCTTCGATCATAGCAACTCTTGTAGCGGTGATTCGTCAGCGTCGCAAATTTCATCCGTCGTTTCCGATTGCCAGAGTCGGGCAAACGTCCATGGCCCGCTCTGCGGCGGCCATGTCTTCGCGCAGGTCGTATCCATGTACCACGGTTCAGGGAGGTTCTGGGGTTGTCTGCTTAGTTTATCTGCCATTCTTGCAAGCCCTTAGCGGCGATTTCGGCCGACATCAGGAGCAATACGCGGCTGGACTTTGCGGCGGTCAGTTTTCATCGGCGTTTCTGAAGCAATCGCGAAATCTACTTGCCGTTTAAATGCATCCACACGGACGACGAAAACGCGCACCTCATCGCCTACGCCAAATCGCTTGCGTGATCGTCTGCCGATCAACCGCCGCTGCGTTGGCTCGAATGAGTAAAAGTCGTTCGCGAGCGAGGAAACGTGAACAAGGCCCGTGACAAGCGCATCTGGTAATTCGACTACCAGGCCGTAATTGCGGACATCGACAATTGCAGCGCGAAAAACCTGCGGGTTGCGCTGGTCGAGTTGACGTTGGAAAAACTCAAGCTTCTTCATCCGGACCGCTTCGATCTCGGCATCGGCTGCGATGCGCTCGGTCGTTGAAATGTGCTCCGCAATCGACGCGATTTGACCCATGTCGGTTTGCGACTGGTGTTTCCCGCTGCGCGCCGTCAGGGCGCGATGCACGACGAGATCGGCATAACGGCGAATCGGGCTTGTGAAATGCAAGTAGTTAGGCTTGGCAAGCCCGTAATGTCCGAGCGGCTGTGACGCATAACGAGCGCGCTTCAAGCTCTTGAGTAGTCCGATCTTGAGCGCTTGCTCTTCCGGTTTTCCGCGAATCGAAGCAAGCAGGCGCTGTAACTCGGCGCGATGGGCTAGATCGCCGACCTTGTAGTTAAAACTGAGCACGAACTCGCGATACTCTGCCAGCTTCTCCGGATCCGGATTTTCGTGGACGCGATAGATCGTTGGCATGGCGCGCATCTTCAACTCGCGGGCGACGGCTTCGTTCGCGGCCAGCATGCATTCCTCGATCAGTTGATGTGATTCGTCATTGTCGATCCGCTCCAAACGCACAGGCTTACCGGTTTCATCCAAGCGCACCTTTACTTCAGGAAAATCGAGATCGAGCGAGCCATGCTCGAATCTTTTTCGCCGGAGCAATGAAGCAAGCCTCCAGGCAAGATGCAGCTGTTCGCTCAATTGATCTCGAGCTGATGACTTTAGGATCGCGTAAGCCTGCTTGTAGGTCAGACGTTGCGCGCTTCGGATCACACTCTTGGCGAAGCGCGCTCTTTTCGCGACTCCGTTCTTGTCGAAGTTGATAAACACCGAATGCGTCAGCCGATCGACTCCCGGATTAAGGCTACATACGCCGTTACTCAGGCGCTCCGGCAACATCGGGATAACTCGATCCGGCAGGTAAACGCTGTTTCCGCGTCGGCGCGCTTCGCGATCAAGCGCGCTACCCGGCTCGACGTAAGCAGCGACATCGGCGATGTGCACACCGAGCTGCCAACCGCCGTTATCGATCTTTTCAATCTGGATCGCGTCGTCGAAATCGCGCGCATCGTCCGGATCGATCGTGATGATAAATTTTTTTCGTAAATCTTCACGTCCGTCGAGTTTTCGGGCATCGACGGTTTCGGAGATCCGGTTAACCTCATCGAGGACATCTCGTGGAAAATCGGTTGGCAGGTGATATTTCCGAATGATCGACAGCATGTCGACGCCCGGGGCCGAGGCTGGCCCGAGTAATTCGATGACGTCGCCTTCTGGATTAACGTGGCGTGATTCCCAGGCTTCGAGTCGAACGACAACCTTGTCTCCACGAGTCGGGACTTTCGGAAGCGGCGCGCGCGGCGGGACTTGGACATACACATCATGAACAATTCGCGGATCATCTGGAACAACGTAATAAAAATTGCGCGAATGCTGCAGCGTTCCGACGATGGTGTCGTGCGCGCGTTCCAAAATTCGAATGACCCGACCTTCGCGTCGTCCTTTGGTTCGCGCGTAGGCTGGATCGCGAGTGATGCGCGCAACTACGCGATCGCCGTGCATGGCTGTGCCAGTGTTCTCCGCTGCGACGAAAATATCCGCCTCGCCCGGTTTCTCCGTGATTAGAAAGCCATATCCAGCTTGATGGATAGACAATGTGCCCGTGACAAGATCAGCCTCTGCCGGCAAGACATAACGATTCTTACGAATCCGCGCAATCTCGCCCGAGCGTTCGAGCTCGCGCAACGCCTGGTTTAGTCCCATGCGCACGCCGCTTTTCCGCCCAAGCGCTTTTGCCAGTTCGCGCTTGTCGAGCGGCCTGTAGTTAGGGGAGACGAGAAGGGCGAGGATTTGTTCTCGAATCTTACGTCCGTTTTGAGTCATGCGAGCGAAACGATATCAGTTGGTGTTGGTGTCATTATCGATGTAACGAGGTTTCAACCGAAGATCCAATAATGCAAAAAGCGATTATTGCCGGCGCAATTGCCATTGCCGTGGCGACAATTGCTTCGTTTGCCGCTGGAGGAGCTAAGATGAAAATTACAAGTTCGGCTTTTCAGGAAGGTAGCGATATTCCGTCGAAATTTAGCCGCGACGGCGGGAACGTTAATCCACCGCTTCGTTTGGAGGGAACCCCGACGAATGCTAGGAGTTTGGTGTTAATTGTGGATGATCCCGATGCGCCGGTTGGTCTTTTTACTCACTGGCTGGTCTGGAATATCGATCCGAAAACAACCGAGATTCCCGAGAGGGGCACGCCCAAAGGCGCAGTCCAGGGCACAAACGATTATCCTAACCTTGGTTATGGTGGGCCCCAGCCGCCTTCAGGTACCCATCGTTATTACTTCAAAATTTTTGCGCTCGATCAGACACTTGATCTTCGTTCTGGCGCTAAGCGACAGGAACTCGACAAAGCCATGAGCGGTCACGTTATCGCCCAAGGCGAGTTGATGGGTCGCTACTCGCACAGCAAATAGCGAGCGGAAGCCAATTCGAATAAAGCAGCGCCTGTGATAGTCTCACCCCCAATGGGTGGGAGGCAGTGGAGAATCGCCGGTCGCATTGTCGACCTTTCTCATCATGGGCTAATCATGGGCGTCCTAAATGTCACGCCAGATTCATTTTCTGACGGCGGGAAATTTTTTACCATAGAAAAAGCGGTTGAACACGGACTGGCAATGGTTGCGGATGGTGCACACATCATCGATGTAGGCGGCGAATCGACGCGTCCGGACGCTGCACCTGTCGCAGTAGAGGAAGAAGCGCGGCGTGTAGTTCCAGTCATCAAGGAATTGCAGGCGAAGATCGACGCCGTTATTTCGATCGATACTTCGAAGGCTCAGGTGGCGCGCGCAGCAATCGCGGCAGGCGCTTCGATTGTGAACGACGTCACCGGGGGACGAAGCGACAAGGAGATGATGCCGCTTGTTGCCGAAGCCGAAGCAGCCTTCATCATCATGCACATGCAGGGAAATCCACGGACGATGCAAGCCGACCCGCGATATGTCGATGTGGTTTCGGAAGTGGCTGATTTTTTTCGACAACAATATGGACGCGCCATAGAGTGGGGCATTGATCCCATGGCGATTGCGTTTGATCCGGGAATTGGTTTCGGGAAAACGCTTGAGCACAATCTCGAGCTGCTCGCGCAACTCGAGCGAATTCGAGTGCACGAGCGTCCGCTGGTCGTTGGTGTTTCCCGCAAATCTTTTCTCGCGAAGCTGACCGGATCATCAGAGATCAACGATCGGGTTGCGCCTGCGGTGGCCTTGACTTCTCTTCTCCGGACACGCGGAGCGGATGTTTTTCGGGTTCACGATGTAAAAGAGAATGTAAACGCGCTCCGGGTGACGGAAGCAATTCTTCAAAAGACAAAATGATCCAGGAACTTATTCACCTCTGGCTCAGAGGCTGGCGCAGCGCCTTTGAAGTCATTTTGCTAAGTGTGGCGATCTATTATGGCTATCTTTACTTCCGCGGGACGCGCGGCGCGAAAGTATTGACCGGGCTGGCAATCGTTTTTCTGACGCTGACGTTGATTTCGCAGTTGCTCAATCTTGTTGTCATCGGCTGGCTCGTCCGCAGTTTTTCGGTTTTTCTCGCGGTTGCCTTAGTAGTGATCTTTCAACCGGAGCTGCGGCGTGGCCTCGCCGCGCTTGGTGGGCATCCGATTTTCTCTTTAACGAGCGAAAAACGCGAAACCGTCCACGATCTCGCTGAGGCTGTGACGCAGCTGGCAAATAAACAGTTCGGCGCGCTCATCGCGATCGAGCGCGATACATCGATTCGCGTGTATGAAGAAACTGGCGTGACGATTGATGGCGATTTTTCTGTCGAGCTTGTCCTGGCAATTTTTCATCCAAAAGGCGCGCTTCACGATGGCGGGGTCATCGTTCGCAACAGCCGGATCGCAGCTGCGGCCTGTATTTTCCCCGTTAGTCAGCGAGAAACGCTGGATCGAAGCCTTGGCTTGCGCCATCGTGCCGGCCTCGGAATCACTGAAGAATCCGATGCCGTGGCGGTGATAGTTTCGGAAGAGACCGGCAGCATTTCCATTTGCCACCGGCGACGGATCGAGCGCAATTTTACTCCCGAAACATTTCGTCAGCGCATCGCCGAAATTTTATTGCATGGCAATTATGAAGAGACTGATCCTGAAAAACTGGCGCGCGAAGTTGATCTCCCTCCTGCTCGCGACAACCCTTTGGTACCTGATCAAAAAGAACGTAGCGACGACCGCCTCGCCGTCTGAAAGGACCTCTGGCACGACAGCGACGGAAAGACGCTGAGGCGCAGGCTAGCGCAAAAAGCGCGACAGATTTTCTTCTTCCCAGCGCCGGGCGCGACGGTAGTTTCGAAACGCCCGCTCTCGGCGATTGAATTCTTCCGTGTGCACGCGCCGACGGCCTCTCTTAACGCTCTCGTCCGGCACCACAGAATGCAGCATTTCGTGATAAAGCACGTACTGGAGAAACCAAAGCGGAACGAATGGTTGATCAAGTGATGGATTGATTCGGATAACGCGGTCTTCCTCCTGGATCGTGCCAAAGACGAAATATTCCCTCGGACGATGCCTGCGGCGCCGGCCCCATATTACTTTGTAACCGCGGAGGCGCCCCCGAAAATATCGTTGGTTCAGTCTATCAAAAATCGGGCGCAGATCGAAATGCGTACCCTCGTGCTGCAGATTCAACTGCCGCTGCATCGGAAGCGTCGGGTGCGCCAGTTTCCGCTTTGTTTTCGTCTGCTTTGCCATTTGCCTGATCCTCAAAATGAACAAGTGGACATTACTTTAGTGGTCTTTGACCGAGTAACAAGAAAAGTGGTCAGATTTGCGCGCAAAATATGCAAGCAATTGAACCCCAATCACTTGTATCGATCCGGTTGCTCAAAGCATTCAAGGTCGATAATCTCCACAACCTGTGAGGCTTACAACACAATAACACCGTATTGTCTAGCGCTCGGAAACAACGGATTTTGAAGCATTCTCTGCGAATTGCAGCCGCCTACGGCTTTACCCACCTCCCAGGTTTTATTTCTTTCAGATCAAACTGAGTTCCGCGGATCGAAAGCGCAAAACGCAACGAAAATCGGCGAAACCGATCTTAAAGTTTCGTCGAACGATTCCGGAAGCTTCCTCAAGTGTTGACTCCACCTTGAAATCAACAGAGTTTTGTTCGCGCTCCATGATAGTCCCGAAACCTTAGCGAACTAGATCGGCATGACGCCCTTTCTCCGAAAATTGCTTGGGCTCAATTGGCTCCTGCTGGCGACCATGCTTGCGCTTGCCATTTTTGGGGTGGTGGCAATCTACAGCGCAACTTATATGCGCGGAGATTCCGTCGCGGCAGATTTCTGGCGCAAGCAGGCGAACTGGGTCGCAGTTGGTTTTTTCGCGTTCATGGTCACGAGTCTGATTGACTATCGTTGGATTCGCTGGGGCGCGCTGCCGATGTATCTGGCCGGCATTTTCTTTTTGATCCTGACGAAGTTTATCGGACAGCGAGTTTATGGCGCGCGCAGCTGGCTGCATTTAGGGCCTATCAATTTTCAGCCTGCACAACTTGCGGTTGTCGCCGGGATTATGGTATTGGCGCTGTTTCTAACTCAATTTCGCGAGATGCATCCGATGCTGCGGTTGCTTTTGTGTGGAGCGATCGCCGGAGCTCCCTGCCTTCTAATTCTGATGCAACCGGATCTCGGGGAAGTGATCATTTGGGTACCGGTGCTCCTGGCGCTGTTGTTCGTCGGGGGGCTTCCGCTGCGCTACTTAATTTGTATCATTCTCATCGGGCTCGCCTTTATCCCAATCGCAATCAATCTTGGTCTAAAACCGTACCAGCAGCAACGAATCACCGCCTTTACTCATCCCGATATCGACAAGCAAGGAGCAGCCTGGGCGATCAATCAGTCGCTTATTGCGATTGGGTCGGGCGGCTGGTCGGGAAAAGGATTCAGAGCACCAAATACCCAAATCGAGCTTGGGTTTTTGCCCGCGACGGCGGTACACAACGACTACATTTTTTCAGCGATTGGCGAGCAGTGGGGATTTGTCGGAGGGATGTTTCTCATCGGCGCGTTTTCCCTGCTACTGTTAACCTGCCTCTTCGTCGCATTTGTTGCGGGCGATCAATTGGGCTTACTGCTGGCCGTTGGAGTTACTGCGCTCATCTTCACCCATATCTTTCAGAATATGGGAATGACGATCTCGATGCTGCCAATCACGGGCGTGCCGCTGCCGTTGATCAGTTACAGCGGCTCGTTTGTGCTGATGAT
>QHON01000080.1 GCA_003218815.1 Verrucomicrobiota bacterium | reverse complement strand
ATAGCCGAAGTCGTGGTCGCGAACAATTTCGACGAGCTAAAGGCGCTGCCTCGCGACAAGGTCGCGGGCAAGATCGTGCTCTTCAATTATTCGTTCGACAAACAAATGGCCGCAGGAGGTCATGGTGGCGACGCGTACGGTGAAGCAGTCGTTTATCGCGGCGATGGTCCGAGCGCGGCCGCGCGACAGGGCGCTGTCGCGTGTTTGATTCGTTCAGTCGGTGGAGCGGACTACCGGCTTCCACACACTGGACAAACAAAATACGCAGATGATGCCCCGAAAATCCCAGCCGGCGCTCTCACCGCAGAGGATGCAGATTTGATTGTCGATCTGGTCCGGCAAGGACAGGTGAAAATGAAATTGACCCTCACGCCACAGCAATTACCGGATGTGGAGAGCTACAACGTCATCGGCGACATCAAAGGCAGCGAACACCCCGAACAAATAATCATCGTTTCGGGTCACTTGGATTCGTGGGATTTAGGCACAGGCGCGGTCGATGACGGCGCCGGCGTCGCCGTTTCGATGGAAGCTGCGAATCTGATTCAAAAACTTCATCTCAAACCGAAGCGCACGATTCGCATGATTGCATGGATGAACGAAGAGAATGGTCTGGCCGGATCAAAACAGTACGAGAAAGATCACCGGGAAGAATGGTCGAACCATTTTGCCGCAATGGAAACCGATGGCGGAGCCGGCCACCCGATCGGAATCAACATCAAAGGAAAATTCGAAATTAAAAAGCTACTCGCGCCGGTTTTAGCCGTCCTTCAAGAATCCGGCGCCGGTGGAACAAATTTTGCCGAGCACGTCGGCGCCGATATCGAACCGATGGAAAAAGCCGATGTTCCCGCTTTCAGTCCGATTCAAGACAGCCGTTTCTATTTCAATTATCACCACACTGCTGCGGACACGCTGGACAAAATCGTGCCGAAAGAATTGGCGGAAAATTCCGCGGTCGTCGCAGTCGTCACTTATGCACTCGCGAACATGGAACAACCGTTGCCTCGCTGATAATTGTAGAGGCGTTAATGACGCCAGAACCATGAGCACAACAACTACTGATCGGAGGGCGCCGTTTCTGTCTCGAGCTGGGCGTTGGTTCGCGGAGCTGGTCTTGGTTTTTGTCGGCGTCTACGCGGCCTTCTGGTTGAACAATTATCAGCAGCACCAGCAGGATGCAGAACGACGCGACCGAATCCTGGCGTCCATCGAGCAAACGTTGCGCGAAGGAATCGAGAGCGGAAAAATTAACCGCGCGAAAGAAGAACGAGAAGCGGCGGAGTTTCGGCGCGCGCTCGACGCCGGTGAGATGCCGCCGCTGCATTCGTTTGTTTTCACCACCGACTACAGTCCGGGCGATTTCGCCACGCTGCTGCAATCCGGTGGCATCCAGCTGCTCGACTTGGAGACACTCACCGCGCTGCGCAACGACGAATCGGTTATCCGCTGGGGACTGAGCCGCATGGCGCGCTATCAAAAATTAAGTGACGAGCTGATCGTGCCGAATCTCGATCAGGACATTTCCTTCTTTTACGATCCGGCCACAAAGAAATTGCGAAAACGATTCGAGATGTATCCCGAAGCTCTGCAAGCAACCGTGAAATTTGCTAACGATCTTGAACGAACCCACACCGAGTTGCTCAGACGAATCCAAGCCGAGCGGCAACGGAACCGTTAACATGAATCCAACAATCGGAATCTTTGCATTTCTCTTGTCCATCTTGGCCGCGAGTTTCGCATCCCCCGCCGATTATCCGGCGCCGACCGAGGGTGACTACACAATTCGCGATTTCCCATTTGCCTCGGGCGAAATATTGCCGGAGTTGCGTCTCCATTATCGGACGCTCGGAAAACTGGAGAAAAATGCGCAGGGCAAAACGACAAATGCTATTCTCATCATGCACGGGACAACTGGCAGTGGCGCGCAATTTATTCGCTCCGAGTTTGCCGGTGAGCTGTTTGGCAAAGATCAGCCGCTCGATGCGACGAAGTTTTTTATTGTGTTACCGGATGGGATCGGTCACGGCAAATCGAGCAAGCCGAGCGACGGAATGCACGCGAGATTCCCACACTACGGTTATCTCGACATGGTGGAGGCGCAGTATCGGTTGCTAACTGAGGGACTCGGCGTGAACCACGCGCGGCTGGTGATGGGAACGTCAATGGGCGGAATGCACACCTGGTTGTGGGGCGAATCGCATCCGGATTTCATGGACGCGCTCATGCCCCTGGCGAGTTTGCCGACGCAAATTTCCGGACGCAACCGTGCCTGGCGCCACATGGTCATCGACGCGATCCGCAACGATCCTGATTGGCGCGGCGGCGATTACGCAGCGCAGCCATCGAGTCTGCGCACCGCCGCCGAGATGCTCTGGTTTATGAGCAGCAATCCGCTCCTGCGACAAAAAGAAGCACCGACCCGCGCAAAGACTGACGAGGTGCTGGACAAATTCGTTGCCGACTACCTGAAAACCAGCGACGCGAATGATGTGCTTTATGCGATCGAAGCGTCGCACGATTACGATCCTGGCCCCAACCTCGAAGAAATCCACGCGCCACTCCTCGCCATCAATTCCGCCGACGATATGATCAACCCCCCGGAGCTCGGAATCCTGGAGGGCGAAATCAAGCGCGTGCCAAAGGGCCGCGCAGTGCTGATTCCTTTGAGCGACAAAACCCGCGGTCACGGCAGTCACACCCTTGCGGCTCTCTGGAAAGATCAGTTGATGAGCTTGCTCAAGGAAACAGAGCAGCAAAAAAACGAGTAAGCGATTTGATCGCTCAGTTTCCTTGTTGACCGATAGGCCCCCCTGCTCCAAGGCACAAGAAACCCCTCTCGCGGGCGTGATAGCGTGATATTTAGACTTGCGAGGGTTTTGGGCGAATCCTGACGCTACCGCAATCAGACCCCGGCTAAGCGCACCGGCGCACAGTCACATGCACCGACACGTTAACCAGGTGCGCGTCGCAATCAATGTCAGTAACTGCTGTAGTAGTACGGTTCGTAAACGTGCGTGCCGCCGATTATGCGGTAACGCGGGCCGTAATACGAAGCCGAGTACGGGTAGGACTGGTAGTAACCGGTGTAGTCACGCACGTAAGACCCGCTCGGATAATAATAGCCGCTATCATAAGCGGTTAAGTAAGGCCCTTCCGCGCATCCTGCCATAAAACTGGCGGCGACGCCTGCGCAGAGCAATGAGAGCAAAAGCCCTCGCTTGCGGTGTTTTGTTATTGTTTTCATCAGATTAGCCCTTCTGTTGAATTCTGAGTTTCCCTTTCTATTGAGACCGCGCGTTGTCTTGGACTGAGAGCCGTTTGCAGAGAGTACCGGCGAATGCAGGTATTAGTGCCCGCTCACCTTGCCACCCTTACAAACCCCACTCGGCAAGTTCGCCCGGTCCTGTTTCGACCGGCTCGCCAATTGGGCAACACGACTTTCCTCATAAGCAAGCCTCATTATAAGAATCGCGTCCCCTCGCTCTTTCGGCTGTGGGAAAGACTGAAGAACGTCGGGAACTTTTGACCCTGCACAGGTTCTCTCGTAGGCTCGCCGTTTTAATTATGTCCTTCTCAAATCGGCTCACCATCTCGGGTTTTATAGGGCTGTCGATGCTCTCGTCTTTATCCGCTGCCGAGCCCTCCGCGCCAACGGAGACCGCCCCGGATTTCGATATTATCGTCAAAGGCGGCACCGTTTACAACGGCACCGGCGCCGAACCGAAACACGCCGATGTCGCGATTCGGGGTGATCGCATCGCCGGTATCGGCGATTTGAAAACTGCGAAAGCGAAAACGATTATTGACGCGACGGGTCTCGCGGTCGCACCTGGCTTTATCAACATGCTTTCGTGGTCAAATGAGTCGTTGATTCAGGATGGACGTTCACAAAGCGAGATCCGGCAGGGCGTTACCACCGAGATTATGGGGGAAGGCGAATCGATGGGACCCGTCAACGATCGCGTGCGCGAGCATATGTTGCGCGAGCAGGCTGACATCAGATATGAGATCAAATGGAACACGTTGGCGGAATATTTGCGTTACCTCGAAACGCGCGGTGTTTCCTGCAACGTGGCCTCGTTCATCGGCGCGACGACAATTCGTGAGAACGTGATCGGGTTCGAAGATAAAGCCCCGACGCCGGAGCAACTCGATCAAATGCGCGAACTCGTCCGCAAAGAGATGGAAGCGGGCGCACTCGGCATTGGCACATCATTAATTTATCCGCCAGCTTTTTACGCGAAAACTGATGAGTTAATCGAGCTATGTAAAGTCGCGGCAAAATATCAGGGCAAGTACGTCTCGCACATGCGCAGCGAGGGGAACCGACTGCTCGAAGCGCTGGATGAGCTGATCCGGATCAGCCGGGAAGCGGGAATTCCGGCGGAGCTTTATCACATTAAAGCCGCTGGGCAACCGAACTGGGGCAAGATTGACGATCTGCTTTCGCGGATCGAGGCGGCGCGGAAGGACGGGCTGAAAATCACCGCCGACTTGTACACTTACACCGCAGGCGGGACTGGGCTCGACGCGAGTCTGCCGCCGTGGACGGAAGACGGCGGTTATCCGGCACTGTTCAAGCGACTGCGCGATCCGGCGACGCGTGAGAAAATCAAAGTGCAGGTTCAAACGCCGAGTGACGAATGGGAAAACATGTATCTCGCAGCGGGAGGGCCGGAGCATATTCTCCTTGTCGGCTTCAAATCGGAAAAATTAAAACCGCTCACGGGGAAGACGCTCGCCGAGGTCGCGAAGATGCGGGGCAAAGATCCGATCGATACGGCGATGGATTTGATTGCCGAAGACGAATCGCGCATCGGCACGATTTATTTCATCATCTCCGAGGAGAACATTAAGAAAGAACTGACGAAACCGTGGATCGCGTTCGGCTCCGATGAAGCATCGCAAGCGCCGGAAGGCGTTTTCTTGAAATCGAATCCGCATCCCCGCGCTTACGGAAATTTCGCGCGCGTGCTCGGGAAATATGTTCGCGACGAAAAGATGATTCCACTTGCTGAGGCAATTCGACGTTTGAGCGCGCTACCGGCAACCAATCTCGGACTGGATCATCGCGGATTCCTCCAGGAAGGAATGTTCGCGGATGTCGTCGTCTTCGATCCGGCAACGATTTCCGATCGCGCGACGTTTGAGAAGCCACATCAATACGCGGTTGGCGTGAAGCACGTATTTGTTAATGGCGTGCAAGTTCTCAAAGATGGCGAGCACACCGGCGCAAAGCCGGGCCGTGCTTTGTGGGGACCCGGAAAAATTCGCTAAATCGCTCCGGTTGAAAACAGAGCGCGCGGGACCGAGGTTTAGTTTGTGATGGATCCAAACCGCAGCATCAAACTACGCTGGCTGCACGGCGCACTTCATGATGTCACTTCTGAGCTGGCGCGTTTGCAGTTTTCGAGGTTTGGTTCGCACACATGGCAGCCGGCGATCAACGCCTACCGCTGCGACAAATGCATTCGCGTGTGTGTCGATCTTGCCGGAGTTGAGCGGTCACGCATCGATCTCACGGTCGAACCGGAACGCCTCATTATTCGCGGTGCGCGCGATGTCCCCGAGCCGACACACGCGGAGGGTCGCGCCGTGCAGTTGCTAGCCATGGAAATTGATTATGGACCGTTCGAGCGCGAGGTGCATTTGCCGGCGTTAGTGGATATTGAAAAAGTGCACGCAGAACAGCGCAACGGCCTCCTCTGGATTTCGCTGCCTTTGAAATTATGAATGAAGAACCAATCAGCGCTTTGCAACCAGGCAGCGACGGGAAGTCCGCTCCATCGAATTTAACCGGAATGGGAAACATCGCCGAGACATCGGCGCCGCAAGTTCCCGACCTGCTTTCCATTCTGCCGTTGCGCAGCTTTGTGGTTTTCCCTGGAACCATCCTTCCGTTAACTGTTGGCCGCGCTGCGTCGATTAAGCTGCTCGACGAAACGCTGCCTCAGACCAAAGTCATCGGTTTACTGACGCAGCGCGACGAAACCAAGGAGGATCCACAGCCACAAGATCTCTACCCAGTCGGCGTTGCGGCGATCGTCTTAAAACTTTTACGCCAATCCGACAATCACGTCGTGATCGTGGTGCAAGGTCTGCGCCGGTTCGCACTGCGGAAAATCGTTACCGCGCATCCCTATTTGCGGGCCGAAGTCGATTTGCTCAATTCCAAGCTTCCCCCGAGCACCAAGGAATGGGAAGCGACTTTCCGGAACTTGCGCGATTCGGCCGCGAAACTTCTCGAGCTCACTCCCGATGTGCCCGAACAAGCGCGGGCGGCCGTGCTCAGCATTGAAGACCCCGAACAACTGACCGATTTCCTCGCGCCGAATTTGAACGTCCAAGCGGCGCAAAAACAGGCGATCCTCGAGGAACTCGACGTTGAAAAACGGTTGGCCATCGTGCAGACCGGTATTTCGGCGCAACTCGAGATCGCGCAGATTCAGCAGAAGCTGCAACAGGACGTGCAATCGCAATTTTCCGAGGCGCAGCGACGCGCCTATTTGCGCGAACAGATGAAAGCCATCCAGCGCGAGCTTGGCGAAGAGACCGGCGCGACCGATCAGATCGAGCGATTGCGGAAGCGACTCGAGGAGGCAAAACCTCCTGAAGAAGTGCTCGCACAAGCCGATCGGGAGTTGCGGCGGCTCGATGTTATCCCACCGGCCAGCCCGGAGTATTCCGTGATCGTGAGCTATGTCGAAACGATCGCAGAGTTGCCGTGGTCGAAACTGAGCGAGGATAATCTCGATCTCAACCAGGCCCAGCAAATCCTCGATCGCGATCATTACGACCTTGAAAAAGTAAAACGGCGATTGATCGAATATCTCGCCGTCCGCAAATTGAACCCGCAGGGACACGGCCCGATTCTTTGTTTCCTTGGGCCACCCGGTGTCGGCAAAACAAGCTTGGGCCAGTCGATTGCCGATGCGCTCGGTCGGAAGTTCGTGCGCATGAGTTTGGGCGGCATTCGCGACGAAGCGGAAATTCGCGGACACCGCCGCACTTATATCGCTTCCATGCCCGGCCGGATTATTCAAGAGCTGCGCCGAGCCGGAACGCGCAATCCTGTGATGATGCTCGATGAGGTCGACAAAATCGGCGCCGATTTCCGCGGCGATCCGGCGAGCGCGCTGCTGGAAGTGCTCGACCCGCGCCAGAACAATACATTTTCCGATCGCTATCTCGATGTGCCGTTCGATCTCTCGCAAGTGCTCTTCATCGCAACCGCCAATTACATCGATGGTGTGCCAGAACCGTTGCGCGACCGAATGGAAGTGATTTCGCTGCCGGGTTATACCGAGCGGGAGAAGCTTGAGATTGCAAAAAGGTATTTGGTTCGGCGGCAGCTGGAAGAAAACGGCCTGAAGCCAGAACAATGCGAGTGGCAGGACGATGCTTTTTTGCGAATCATCAACGATTACACGCACGAGGCCGGGGTTCGCGAGCTCGAGAGACAGATCGGCGCGGTCTGCCGGGCCGTGGCGGCGCAGGTCGCGCGCGGTAAAACCGAACGGGTAACGGTCACACCGGAGTTAGTGGCCGAATTGCTGGGTCCCGCCAAGTACGTTCGTGAGACAAAACTCAAAACAAGTCAACCGGGCGTTGTCACTGGGCTGGCTTACACGCCAGCCGGCGGCGAAGTCTTGCATATCGAGGCGATGCGTTATCCTGGCAAGGGCAACGTCACACTGACCGGTCACATCGGCGAAGTAATGAAAGAATCGGTGCAAGCTGCCCTCAGTCTCGTGCGCAGCCGCGACGGGCAACTCGGTGCAAATCCGGAAGATTTTCGCAAGATCGACATCCACGTGCATGTCCCGGCTGGCGCCGTGCCGAAAGACGGACCGTCTGCTGGCATAGCGATGTTCACCGCGCTCGCTTCGCTTTTCAGCAACAGGCCGGTCCGTCCGGATGTCGCTATGACAGGTGAAATCACTTTACGCGGTCTTGTCCTACCGATCGGCGGTTTGAAAGAAAAAAGCCTGGCCGCAATGCGGGCGGGCATTTCCACCGTCATCATTCCCAAGCTCAACGAAAAAGATCTTGTCGATGTTCCGGAAGAGGCGAAGCAAAAACTGAAGTTCATTCCCGTCGAAAATGTCGATGAAGTCCTCAACGCCGCGCTGGAGAAGAACGGCGCCGCGCCCGCGCCGGAATCGAAAGTGGCCTAACGAATAATGATCTCGCACCGCCCCGCGCTGCGAGTTACTTCCATTCCCAGTATTCAGAGTGTGTATCGCCCTCTGCGTCCACCGCGTATTCGAATAGTACCGCGACCTTGTTTAGCCGGGACAATCGCGGGGGCGTAGTTTGATAATAAATAGCGCCGCGATAAGTCGCGCTCCCGTCTTTCTTCATCGTGCCGACGCCGTGGCCTGTCCACGTGGCCATTTTCCCGTCCTTGGTTATCGTCACCCCTTGCCCTTCGCCGTAGAGTGTCCCGTCCTGACGGACAACGGTCCAATACGTGCCCGTCTCCCTTACGTTTGTGCCCAGCAACGATCCGTTCCCCTGAAATGAAGTCTCCATCTTTGGACCTCCGCTCGGGTTTGGCAACACCCGCTGCGAATTAATCTTGCCCGACATTTCACCAATCTTCTCGCCTAGCATAAATATCCTCCAGTTAACGTTTCCTTTCTCGAATCCATTTGGATTCGGCTCCCAAAACTATAGCGAAAAAGTTTGACAGTCTACGAAGCTCGACTCAGGGGCTTTCGACGTTGGCTCGTTGCTCGATCTGCTCAAGGGTCGGATCACTGTCGCTGATCCATTCGCGTGCTTCGCTAACTTCAGCCGGATTCACCGGAATGGCGCGTGGAATTTCCTCTCCTCGCGCAACTAGAGCGCCCTCATACTTCACCGGCTTCGCGCGTCTGATCGGAAATTTCCAGTGATGCCCAAATCTGTAGAGCGCGTAAAACATCGTCTTAGCTTCGATCGCGCTCACGCCGCTGCAACGCATTGCGTAGTAGAACATGCGGTCACAATCCTGCCATGGACGGTTGTGATCCCCGTAAGCGACGTCGTGCAACACAGAGGCATTCCGATATTTTCCTTCGAATGGTCCGCCCATGATCGACCAGAGGTAGCGAGGGATGGATGCGCCATCGACAACCGATCCGATTGGGGCGAGCCAGACAAACCCCTGCGGATCGGTATAGCGCAATTCCGTCAACAGCGTCATTGTCCGCCCATCCGGGTTCCACTTGGTCACGGGCTGCCCATTGAAAGAACCCCATTTGGACTCGACTGAAACAGATCGCTCATCCCCGGAAACTTCGGCTTGCTCGTCATCGG
>QHON01000156.1 GCA_003218815.1 Verrucomicrobiota bacterium | reverse complement strand
AGAAGAGATCGCACCGCTTCCACCGGGGATCGCGAAGTTGGCCGAAGCGCGTGCGCAAGCGAGGCTTGCAAAAGATTGGCGAAAAAGTGATGAATTGCGCGATGAGCTAAGCGTTCGCGGTTGGGAAGCGCGCGACACCAAGGATGGGCAGAAAGTCACACGGCGCGCCGGCGGTTAGCTCTCAACCGATGTTTGCGACTGCTGAATTTCTTGACCTCGAGCACACGGCCCATCCGAAATTGTTCGAGAACCAGAATCACGTCTGGGACGCGCTCAAACAAATTGCGAGTTACTTGCAATTTCGTTTGAAGCCGGGTGTCCTCGGCCAATTAGTGGGAAAGCCTTTCCTCAGCAACCACGTCTTCATCGGACGCGGGACGATTGTCGAACAAGGCGCGGTCTTAAAAGGTCCGGCGTGGATCGGCGAAAATTGTCAAATTCGCAGCGGCTGTTACGTACGCG
>QHON01000155.1 GCA_003218815.1 Verrucomicrobiota bacterium | reverse complement strand
GCGTGATTCTCTCAAACGTGAAGCTCGATCGTGGCGAAATCGCTGTCGTGGCACCCGATGGCAATATCGCCACCGGGCTCACAAAATTCGGCGCGATTGTCGGGGATCGAACAGAAATTGGTTGCAACGCAGTCATTAATCCGGGTTCGGTCCTGGGGCGCGATTGCATGATTTATCCAGGCGTAAATTTCCGCGGCGTCCTGCCTCCCCGTAGCGTGGTCAAATTACGGCAGGA
>QHON01000154.1 GCA_003218815.1 Verrucomicrobiota bacterium | reverse complement strand
TGACAAGCGCATGGCGGATGGGCGGGGATTCGAACCCCGGGTGCCTTTCGGCACACACGCTTTCCAGGCGTGCACAATAGACCGCTCTGTCACCCATCCGTTGGACCGACAATCACGAAATAATCGAGACTCGCTACTCTTTCGGAGTCAAAGTTGCAATCGCCGGAATAATTCATCGAGCGGCAGTTGAATGCCGATGTAAAATTCACCAAAATCCGCATACTCAGCGCTCACCGGATCGAAACGCATTTTATAAACAATCGCCTTGATCTGAAACGTGTCGCGCGCAAACAGCGTCACGCCCCACTCCGCATCATCGAGACCAGTCGAACCGGTAATGAGCTGTTTCACTTTTCCAGCGAACTCACGTCCAACGCTTGCATGACCTTTCATTAATTTACGGCGCTCGTCGTACGGGAGTGC
The DNA here is from genome assembly GCA_003218815.1 of Verrucomicrobiota bacterium. GTDB lineage: Bacteria > Verrucomicrobiota > Verrucomicrobiia > Chthoniobacterales > UBA10450 > Udaeobacter. Next base: position 8,061 of record QHON01000154.1, on the reverse strand, counting down.
GTACCAATTTCGCTGCTCGCCGCGACGTTTACTCATATTATAAAAGCAAACCACCGGCCAATCGGGCAGCGTCGGATAAACACGTTCTTGCCGGTAACGCTTCATTCGGTCCCGAAATGAATTCATCGCTTCCAGGAATTTCTCCGAATCCGGTTTGATGTTTTGCTCCTCCGCGAGAGTCCCCGCATATTCTTCTTCCGTCGTGATGTACTCGCTCTCCTCCGTGAGCGAGAGGTAGCTGTACACCGGAGTCAGCACGTCGGCACCTAACGAGAGAGATAATTGCTTGTCGATCTTATTAGCGTTGTGCAAATCCGGCGTGATCAGCATAAAGCCGAGGTCCGCTTTCGGCGTCACCACGCTGAGGGTGAGTAATTGCGTCGAATCCATCGCGCGCACTTCCTGCACGAGGGACGCCAGATTTGTTTTCGCGGCGTTCTGTTCTTCGCGACTCAGTAATTGCCATTGTCCGTAATCGGTCCGATAAAAAAGGTGCAGACAGTGCCAGCCTTCTTCGGGAACGAGCGCGACGTTTTTGTCCGTCATCGCGCTAGTCTCCGCCCGGGCGCAGACTGGTCAAGGACGCTCGCCATAGTCATGGTGGATCGAGTAGTCCCTTGCTCGATGCCAAATTTACGCGGCAACGCCGCATTTATCTTGACGTCGTCCGCGGAGCGGCCGACCCACCCTAGCGCGTGGGGCTTTCAGCGCGGGGCAAATGCGCCATGCAATATTCTTCACCATCGCGCGAGACGCGGAAATCCAGATTCGGATCGCTCAATTCCGTCGCTCCACAAACTGCGCATTTGTGCAATGGTTCGGCTTCGCTCCGAGACTCGCGAGCAAAACGTTTGCGACGCGTCGAGACTTCACCACGATGCCGCGCCTCGTAAATGATCTCCGGTCCAAAAAAGATCAGATAATTCGCGAATGCCGCCACCAGCGCCACGCGATACGACATTGGGCCTAGGAAAAATCGGACGAACAGCAACGCAGCGAGAACCCAGGCGAGCCATTTGATCTTCACCGGGAGGATGAACAAAACGTAGATCACCTGGTCGGGGTAAAACCGTGCAAACGCGTAAAACAAAGATGCGAACAGCATTGAATTGGAAAAGCTGGCGCCAAAGAAAAATGCGGCAGCCGTGGTACCGATCATTCCGACAAGAAAATAGAGCGTCAGCCGAAACGCCCCCCACGCCTGTTCGAGAGCGTCGCCAATCCACCAAAGAAACCAGAGAGCAAAAAGAATCCACCACGGGCTGAGTGTTTGCGGAATGAAAATGTAAGTGAACAATCGCCAGACTTCGCCGTGGCGAATGCGCGCCGGATCGAGATCGAGCATCGAGACAAAGCCAGGCGCTAACCAGGCCAGAGCAAACACGAGCGCGGTAAACCCAACCAGGATGCGCGTTAGCCCTGGAATTCCGAGAAAACCGAAACGCCGTTCGAGTTTGTCAAGCCAGGTCATGATTTGGGCAAGAGTAGCGCAAGCGTCGCGCTTGCGAAATAAAACAGATCGCAGGCCGGAGGCTTGCGCTACTTTTTGTCGACGCCTAGCTTGGCCGCATGAGTCAGGCCGCGCAAAAAACCACACCGCTGTATGAAGAGCATGTGCGACGCGGCGCAAAAATTATTTCGTTCGGTGGCTGGCTCATGCCGGTGCAATACACGAGCATCGTCGAGGAACATCACGCGGTGCGAAACAACGTCGGCATCTTCGACATTTCGCACATGGGACAGCTGCTTGTCAGCGGTCCGGCAGCTCGGGGATGGCTCAACACGATGCTCACTAACAACATCAACAAGTTGGAGGTCGGCCAGGGTCAATACACCTTTTTCCTCAACGAAGACGGCGGGATCATTGATGATTTGATCGTTTATCGGATCGAGGAGCAGAAGTTTCTGCTCGTCGTGAATGCCGCGCGCACGGACGAAGACTTCGCTTGGCTCGAGCGATATCGACCAAAAGATGTCGATCTAAAGAATCGGAGCGCGAATTTTGGCGGCGTTGCCGTTCAAGGACCGCGCATGGCGGAACTATTTCGCGCGCTCTTTGGCGAAAATGTCAATCTGCCGACGCGAAATCACATCGTCGATCTTCCGTTCGATGGAACAAGCGTTTCGGTCGCACGTACCGGTTATACCGGCGAAGACGGCGTGGAAGTTTTCTTCCGGGCGGAAGATGCGGCGAAGTTTTGGAACAGTGCTCTCGAAGAAGGCAAAGCGCTCGGAATCAAACCGTGCGGTCTCGGCGCGCGCGACACATTAAGACTTGAAGTCTGTTATCCGCTCAACGGCTCCGACCTTTCGCCGGAACGCAATCCAATCGAAGCCGGGCTCGGTTTTTTTGTCGATCTGACGAAACCAAATTTCATTGGTCGCGAAGTCTTGGTGAAGGCGAAAGAAAATGGCTCGCCAGAAAAACTGGTGGCGTTTCGAATGCAGACCAAAGGCCCGCCCCCACGGCCGCATTATTCGGTTTTCGATGACGGCAACCGAATCGGGGAAGTGACTAGCGGCACACTTTCTCCGAGCTTGAATTACGGCATCGGCATGGCATACGTGTCCGCGCCGTATGCGACAATCGGAACCAGGATCGACATCGAGATTCGCGGTCAAAAATTTCCGGCCATCATCGAAAAGAAACCGCTCTACAAAAAATCATGAACGTCCCCGACGATTTGCTTTATACCGAGACCCACGAATGGATTCGCCGCGAAGGCGAAAATGTTCGCGTCGGGATCACGGATCATGCGCAATCGGAGTTGACTGATGTGGTTTACGTCGAACTGCCGAAAATGGATCGACAAGTGAATGCGCGTGAGGCCACCGCTGTGGTTGAGTCCGTGAAAGCAGCGAGCGACATTTATGCGCCGGTGAAAGGAACGGTGGTCGAGGTGAATAAGGCACTCGAAGCCGATCCCGGGTTGCTTAACCGCGAGCCGTTTGGCGAAGGTTGGATCTTCGTTTTGAAGATCGACGACCCGGGCGATCTCAAGCAATTAAAAGACGCTGCGGCTTATCGGCAACAAATCGGCTAGATACAAAAATTACGTCGTTGAGTCCTGGTCTCGACCCACTTTTAAACAACAGCCAAACGTGATCTCATTTATTCTATCCCGACATGATCGCTTTTGGCGGTTCTCAAGTCTCGCGCAAACTATGCTGGCGAGCGCAATTGCGGTTTTGGTTTCGACGACCGAAGTGAATGCATCTTCCGCGGACGACGCAAACACTGTTGCTGCATTAGACACGCAATATCAGGCCGCAGTTAAGGAGAACGATGCCGCGACAATGGATAAGATTTTGGCCGATGATTTCGTCTTGGTGACTGGGCGCGGTAAAGTTTATGACAAAGCCGACCTGCTGAAGGCGGCGAGAGAGAAGCAAGTGATCTATGAGCGCCAGGACGAGGAAGCTGGTTCTCAGAAGGTGCGAGTATGGGGCGATACGGCTGTGGTGACCGCGTTTTTATGGGTCAAGACAGCGCAAGAGGGCAAGCCGGTCGATTACAAGTTGTGGTTCAGCGACACGTACGTTCGCAGTCCGACCGGATGGCGATACGTATTTGGCCAGGCCTCGCTGCCTCTGTCCAAAGTGGACGCCAATAGCCGTTAATGTTGAGGCGTTGTCTTCCTAGCGCAGCCGTGAAGGCAAGCGGCTCGGCTAGGAGTCGCCCTTTTCTCTCTGGCGGTGCTGTGCTTAATTCCCCGTTTGCCCGTGAGCAGTAAACTGAAGCAGCGCGAGACAGAGCTCAACTTTGAGAGCGCGATGGATCGGCTCGAAACGATTGTTGAGCAGATGGAATCGGGCAAACTGCCATTGGAAGATCTGATTGTGCGGTATGAAGAGGGAATGAGTTTAGTAAAAATTTGTCAGAAACGACTTGCCAACGCAGAGCAAAAGATCGAGATCATCGCCCGCGACAGCGCCGGAAAGGCGATCGTGAAAGAATTCGAAGCAACGCCGGAAGCGGGAGCACCGGCCAACGCAGTCGTAGAAACCGAAAATACAACTGATGAAATCAAACTCTTCTGAGGGCTCCGGACCTGCGGCGCCCAAACGCTTGCTCGACGGGATCCGTTCGCCTGCCGATATCAAAGCGCTGCGCGAACAAGATCTGCCGCAACTGGCGCAGGAAGTGCGCGATGAGCTGATCGAAGTCCTTTCGCAAACGGGCGGGCATCTTGGTCCGAATCTCGGCGTGGTCGAATTGACCATCGCGCTGCACCGGGTTTTCAACACGCCGCGCGACCGATTCGTGATGGACGTCAGTCATCAGGGGTACGTTCACAAGATATTTACCGGGCGTCTCGACCGCTTTTCCACGATGCGGCAGTACGGCGGGCTGAATGGTTTTCTTTTACGAACCGAAAGCGAACATGATTGCTATGGCGCCGGTCACGCGGGAACCGCGCTTTCGGCTGGCCTCGGGATGGCGGTGGGCCGCGATTTGCGCGGAGGCAACGAGAATATCGTGGTCGTGGCGGGCGACGCCGCGTTCACCTGCGGCATCAGCTACGAGGCGCTCAACAACGTTAAATCGCATACCAAACGCTTTATCGTCGTGCTCAACGACAACGAATGGTCGATCGCAAAAAACGTGGGCGCGATTGCAAACTACCTAAACAGCATTGCGACAAGTCCAACGTTTACACATTTGCACGACAAAGCGCGCGATTTCGTTCGGGCGATTGCCGGCAAATCAGTAGCCAAGTTCGCGCATAAAGTCGAAGAAAGCGTAAAGGGCTTGATTGTGCCGAGCGTTATCTTCGAGGAACTCGGATTGCGTTACTACGGGCCGATCGATGGGCATGATATCCCGCTGTTGATCCGGACATTTGAGTTTTTGAAGACGCAGGATGAGCCGGTTCTGCTGCACATTCTCACCAAGAAAGGCAAAGGCTATGAGCCGGCGATTAAACAGCCGGACAAATTTCACGGCCTCGGCAAATACAAGCTCGAGACCGGCGAGACCGCTCCGACGCCGACGCCGACCTATTCGGAAATCATCGGAAAGACGCTCGCGAAATTCGCAGAGCACAATCAGAAGCTTGTTGCGATCACCGCCGCAATGCCCAGCGGGACCGGCCTCTCCCATTTCGCCAAGGCGCATCCGACTCGTTACTTCGACGTGGGCATCGCCGAAGAGCACGCCACGCTCTTCGCGTGCGGATTGGCGACGCAGGGCCTGACGCCGTTTCTCACGATCTATTCGACCTTCTTTCAGCGTGCCTACGATATGGCGATTCACGACATCGCGATCCAAAAACTAAACGTCAGGCTCTGTATGGACCGTGCTGGACTAAGTGGTGACGACGGCCCAACGCATCATGGCTTGTTCGATATCGGTTATCTGCGCCACATTCCGAATTGGGTGCACATGCAGCCGAAAAATGAAGATGAATTTGTCGATATGCTCTGGACGATGGCGCACTACAACGCTGGTCCGATCGCCGTCCGTTACCCGCGCGGCCCTGGGACTGGTGCGCAAATCAAAGCTGAACCCAAACTTCTCGAGATCGGAAAGGCCGAAGTGGTCCAACACGGACGTGACGTGGCGATCTTTGGTTTGGGCAACATGTTTGAAGTAGCCGAAGAAGCCGCGCGCAAACTGGAAGAGAAAGGCGTTTCTGTGGCGCTCATCAATCCGCGCTGGATCAAGCCGCTTGATACCGGCACGCTCGAATTTTTTGCACGCGGCGTCGAAGTCGTCTGCACCATCGAAGATCACGTTTTGCACAACGGCTTCGGATGTGCGGTGATGGAGCATTTGCATTCGCAAATGATCAATACGCCAGTCGTTCGGATCGGATGGCCCGATCAATTTATCGAGCACGGCGCCGTCCCGATCCTGCGAAAGAAACATGGGATCACTGCGGACGCGCTGGTGGAAAAGGTACTCCCGCTCTTGCGAAGAAAATCCAGCGTCCGGCCAACCGCGGCCTGACAAAGAAAGCGAAAGGCGCCTTCGTTTCCGAAAGCGCCCTTCATTGTTTTGATGGCGGTAAGCCGAATTCTGTCGGCTGATCTCTCAGCCGCGACGATCATTTATCTCATCCAGTTCCGATTTTCGCAGAGCTGAACGCCCGACACGCTTGCGCGCATCGTGATGCGACGATACCCGAGGATCAACGGGCCGGCTGCCCTCCCTCTGTTTTGTCTTGCACCGCATGGGGTTTTTCCTGCCTCGCGAATTGCTCCGCGAGCGGTGAGCTCTTACCTCGCCTTTTCAACCTTGCCTGTGCCTTTGTTGCCAAAGAACCGGCGGTGTCTTTTCTGTGACACTTTCCGTCGCCGCAATTTTACAACTGCAGCACCCGCGTATTTTACGCGGCATGTCGCCGTATGGTGTTCGGACTTTCCTCCAGCAAGCCACTGTGGCTCACCAGCGATCATCTGCCATCGGCGAGCAATTTATCACAATCAGCTAGAAAGAAAAGAGACGCGGGAATTACGCAACTGATTTCACAGAATGAACAAAATGATTTGAAGAAAACTCCGATCATTCTGTCAAAGAACTCAAAATGGCGGCGGCACGGTCATAAAGAAAATCGTGATCATCACCAGCGCGATCATCAATTTGCCGATCATTCCACCGAGATTTCCCAACAAACTCCCCCAGCCTGCCCGACCAGCGGCGATCATTCTTTTTCCAGCAATGAATTCTCCCAGGATCGCGCCAATCACCGGTCCAACAAACAAGCCAATTATTCCGAAAAAGATGCCGATGAGTGCGCCAAGAATGGCGCCGAGCATCCCCCATTTGGTCGCTCCAAAATACTTGGCACCAAAGTAACCGCTCAGAAAATCGAGCGCATACGTTGCGAGCGTAAGGAGCACAAGAATGGAGATGGCCCGCCAACCGATACTTTTCTCCGGGCCAAGCATGATGCGGTGCATGATCGCCGCGGCCAGAATGATCGCCGTTCCCGGCAAAAACGGCGCAACGGTACCGATCAACCCAACGGCAAAAAGCACGATCGTGATCAGCCACCAAAAGAGTTCCATGGGATTCGTGAATCGTGATCCGTGAATTGTGAATCGGAAAGCATGGACCGATGTAACGCTTCTCGATCTTCCTTTTGACCGGGTAGATGTCGATCTTATACTGGAATCTCGCTAATTAATTTCAAACCGGAGGATTCAGTATGCCACTCACAGTCGGAACCAAAGCGCCAGATTTCATATTATCGACCAAGACCGCCGATGGACCGAAGCAGGTCAAGTTGAGCGACAATTTCGGAAAGAAAAATACGCTGCTGCTTTTCTTTCCAATGGCTTTCACCGGTACTTGCACGACAGAAATGTGTGACGTGAGCAATGGGCTATCTGCCTACAGTAATATGAACGCTGCCGTTTACGGAATCAGCGGCGACAATCCATTTGCACAGGAAGCCTGGGCACAAAAAGAGAAGATCACGGTCCCGCTGCTCAGCGACTACGAGCACAAAGCCGCAAAAGCGTACGACGTGATGTACGATTCCTTCCTCCCGCAACTCAATCTCGGAATGGCCGGCGTGGCCAAGCGTTCCGCATTCATCATCGACAAGAACGGCGTGGTTCAATACGCGGAGAGCAACGACGACGCCAAACAGCTTCCGAACTTCGACAAGATCAAATCGAGACTGGCGGAATTAAAATGACTCGCACACGCTGCATTGTCTTCCCGAACGAAGTGAGGGACCTCACAATCGAAGCTTGGATCACTCGAGATAATGGGCGTGTCCTTATGAGTCTGTTGGAGGTCCTTCGCGTTCGCTCAGGATGACCAAGCTGAAGATGACGAACGAATTCAAAACGCTCAAAAAGTTCGACGCGGGCAACGGCCGTGAAGGATACTTGCATTCCCTGCCGGCGTTGGAGGAACAAGGCGTGGGCAAAATTTCGCGCCTGCCAGTGAGTATTCGCATTGTGCTCGAGTCCGTGCTGCGAAACTGCGATGGCAAGAAAGTCCGCCGCAAGGACGTCGAGACACTGGCAAACTGGAACGCAAAAGCACCGGCGAATGACGAAATTCCGTTCGTCGTCGCGCGGATTGTTTTGCAGGATTTCACT
>QHON01000200.1 GCA_003218815.1 Verrucomicrobiota bacterium | reverse complement strand
TGAATGACGAAATCCGAATGAGCGAGCACAGCTCCGAGTGCGCTTTCGTCATCTGTGCATTCGAATTTCCTTCGTCATTCGTGATTCGTGCTTCGGAATTATTGTGATTTCCGTTTATGTACTACAAGTTTGTTCCCATCCGGATCGCGGAATTGTGCCATCCAACAGACCGGCGTCTCAGTTTTTTCCATGTCAAAGGTAACGCCGCGTTCTTTCAGCTTTGCGATGGTCGCGTCAATGTCGTCCACTTCAAAGGCGACAGTCGTCCCGTCACGTGATGGTTTCCACGCCGGATGACAACCGACTCCGATCGTGATCGGGCCAAGATCGTACTCGACCCACGCGCCATCCATCTGTGTGCGCGTAGGCTTTAACTCCAGCGTCTCCTGATAGAATTTTCGCGCGCGTTCCTTGTCAGAAACCGCAATGGCAACAAAGGCCACTTCGTTCGTGATCATTTGCAGACTCCTTTCTCATTTTCGGGTTTGAGCTTGTGAATTATGAGTTTGTTTCCGTCCGGATCTTGCACCACCGCCATGTGACAACACGGCGTTTCAAAGGGCTCAGCGGCGAACGGGAAGTTTTCCACCTCCAGCGCGGCACCTGTCCCTTGATCTGACGGCTTCCACGCCTCGCCGACGTTCGCAATCGCGAGCGTGTTATGACAACCGTGTATTCGATCCATTTTCCGCCCATCATTTCGTCTGAGACCTGCAACCCAAGAACTCCCCCATAAAACTTTCGTGCCCGCGAGGTGTCAGTTATGGGAATTGCGACAAAACCGATTTCCTTGATTTTCATCCTGCCGGTTTCTTCTGTTGTTGTTTCAACCAATCCGTCATGGTGCGAATAATCTCCGGATCGAACGGGGCCTCCTTTCCCGCGAACGCATCAGCCATGCTCAGATAATGCTGGCCGCCGTGTCCCATGTTGGGCACTTCGACAAAACGCGCGGCACCGGGAAAGTTTCTGTTTACATATTGCGCGATCAGCTCGGATTCTTCGCGCCTCATAATCCAGTCGTACTGCCCGTGCAGGATTAGCGCCGGGAGTCTCACCCGGTACCAGGCACGCGCCAGATTCAGCTTTTGCAGATCTTGATAAAATTTCAGCGGTCGCCCATAAAGATGCGTCTGATCCTTTCCCTCAGGCCAAAGTTCTGCAAGTTCGGACTTTTCTTTCAGAATCTCTGGAACGCTGCGGCCGTTGATCAACCACTCATAATAAAGTGTCGTCGCGCCTTTTATTCGGTCGGTGACTTCGCCCGGCGGTTTTTTCATCAAAGCAAAACGACGCCGCTCGATGTCGAGCATGTGCTCAAACCACGTTGTGGCCCAACCGCCGATGGTGATGTAGCCGCGGACCTGCGCCTCTTCGGCCTTCGTTTCCGGAACCAGCGGCGCGAATCCGCCGCCGTTGCTGCTGCCGAAAATGTACACCCGTTCTGAGTCGATGAAGTCGTAATTTTTCAGCGCGCGGAATGCGGCGCGGTACCCAGCAAGCTCCGTGTCGAAATCAGTTTGCGAACAATCGCCTTCGCTGTCCCCGCAGCCCGGCTTATCAATCTTGAACAGGCAAAACCCCGGCATTTGCGCGAGCCCGCGCAAAATCAGGCCGGTTGCATCTTTCGTGTCTGCCGGCGCTTCGACCGAATCGCAACTCAGCCAGCCAGCCAGAAAAATGACCGGCAACTTACCTTTCACGTCACGCGGCTTCGTGATGATACTGCGCAAGCGTTTGCCGTCGGGCATTGTCACCGAGTCGTAAATCACGTCGACGTTCGGGTAGCTCTCCCGCGGCGTTTTGATTTTGCGCGGGAGCTCCTCTGCGCAAACCGCTGCAGCGAGCGCGAGGAAAACGATTGCAGACCTTACGTTCATTTGCCTTTTGCCGCTGCGACGACCTTTTCGGCTGCATCGGCGAGATCGTCCGCTGCGATTAGCGCAAGTCCGCTTTCCTTTAACAGCTGCTTGCCTCGCTCCACGTTTGTTCCTTCGAGTCGGACAACAAGCGGCACCGACAACTTCACCGTTTTCGCTGCATCGATGATACCTTGCGCGATCACGTCGCATTTCATGATCCCGCCGAAAATATTTACCAGAATCGCTTTCACTTTCTTGTCGGCGATCAGAATTTTAAACGCTTCCGTCACTTGTTCCTCGGTTGCGCCGCCGCCGACATCGAGAAAGTTGGCTGGCTCTCCGCCGTAAAATTTGATGATGTCCATCGTGGCCATGGCCAGACCGGCGCCGTTCACGAGACAAGCGATATTTCCATCGAGCCCGATGTAACTGAGTCCATGCTTCGAGGCTTTGACTTCGCGCGGGTCTTCCTCGGCAATGTCGCGCATCGCCACAATCTCCGGATGCCGGTAGAGCGCGTTGTCATCGAAATTAAATTTCGCATCGAGCGCCAAGACGTCGCCTTTAGTTGTAACGACCAGTGGATTGACCTCAACCATCGAGCAATCGAAAGCGACGAACGTGCGATAGAGTCCTTCGAATAATTTCGAGGCGTTTTTCAGCTGGGACGATTCGAAGCCGAGTTGCTTCGCCAGTTTTCGTGTTTGAAATGATTGCAGGCCGGCAAGCGGATCAATTTGCTCCCGAATAATTTTCTCAGGAGACTTCGCGGCGACCGTCTCAATTTCAACGCCGCCTTCCGTACTCGCGACAATGACCGGCGCGGCAATGGCTCGATTGAGCAGAATTGCAAAATAAATTTCACGCGCGATTTCCGCCGATTCCGCTACGAGCACTTTGTTCACGACCCGACCGGCAGGTCCGGTTTGATGCGTGATGAGAGTCTGCCCGAGCATTTTCGACGCGATCTCGCGCGCCTGCGCCGGCGATTTGGAAAGATGAACACCGCCCTCGAATCCATTTGTGAATGTCCCCTTCCCTCGCCCACCTGCGTGAATCTGCGCTTTCACGACCAGATCGACATGTCCCAACTCGCTCGCAATTTGCTCTACCTCACTAAGTGTCGAGGCGACTTTGCCCCGTGTCGTCGCCACATCGAATTTTTGCAGCAACTCCCTGGCTTGGTATTCGTGAATATTCATCGGTTTAGCGACGCGACAGATCGAGCAATTAGCTCGCGTTATGCATCACAGCAACGGTTTTCCTGGAGTCGCAGATGTCTCGTCTGCGTGATTGCGCCACTTGAGATGGCCGAGAAGAGTTCCAACCGTACGTTGCTCAGTCGGAGGTTCGAGGGCGTCAACAAATTTTCGAAACCGCTCGGAAAAAACTTCAGGCCGAAGCTTCCAATAATGGGCAATTCCAGGCGCAGCGACGTAGTGCCGTAGAAGCCCACGCCAGCCCTCCCAGAGCTGACGATCCATTAGTCCATAGACATAATGAAAATGGATCGTCTCGAATGCTTTCAAGAATTGGTAGACGGCGTGAAAAAAGCGCGCCTGATCTTGGACCGAGAGCGCGTTGAGATCTTCCAAGCCTACGCGCCAGATTCGTTCCACGTCCGCGTTCTCCATGAAAGGCTTGGTCACATCACGCAGGGCCGTGGCCGCGGCATCTTGCGTGGCGAGCCTTGCCACGCGCGTGCTGCGGTGCACTTGAATGCCGAGATACAGGACCGAGAAAACGACCGCGATCGAGCCAACCAATTGCGAGACCGCGCTGATCGCTTCCCAGTTCATGCCAGTGTTATACCATAGGCGATTCGCTAGTTGCTACTTCGGTTCGTCCGCTATTTTGAGAACGAGCTTGCCACGGGTGTGATGCGTCGCGGCTTGTTCCTGTGCCTTCACCGCTTCGGTGAGCGGCAGCACTTGCGAAACAATCGGCTTAATTTTTTTCTCTTCTATTAGCTTCGTAATCTCGGCGAGCTCGCTCGCATTCGGTTTGACCGAGATCGGCGCCCCGCGGATTCCGTGTTTGTCTAGTTCTGCCTGATCGGGCTCGGCGACCAACGTCGCGACGAATCCGCCGTTCTTCACGACGCCGTACGATCGGGCGAGTGTGTCTTTGCCGACTGAATCGAGCACAACATCGACATCTTTCGCGATATCTTCGAACTTCGTTTTCGAGTAATCAATCGCCACATCAGCGCCGAGTTGCTTGAGCAGACCCTGGTTCGGCGTCGATGCGGTTGCGATCACTTTCG
>QHON01000199.1 GCA_003218815.1 Verrucomicrobiota bacterium | reverse complement strand
GGCAAATCGGAAATTTTCGAACGGCCGAGGTATCCAATTCTTCGGTAACTGCGATCACGTCGAGCGCAATCGGTTAATCGAAGCTTCTTTCTTTACTATCGACCGGTGCGAGATTGATCGCGGTTCGGCCGCGCTACCAAAAATATTCGGTATTTACAATCGCGTTCGTCACACGTTCGCGACCCTCTTTCGCAGCGCCGTCCGGCAACCAGAGGCTTCCAATGGTTGGATCGCCGCCGGTACCGTTGACGTCTATTTCAGCTTTGTACGCATGCTCGCCGTAAACCGCAGCGGAAGAAATTTTGTCCAAGATGGCAAGTTAGGTTGTCAAAGATATTAGAGGAGGAAAAGAGGCCAAAAAGAGGCCATCAAGGTCCTGAAACGTTGGGAGAATAACGTCCCGAGAATCAATGCCAAATTGAGCGGATCTAGCCTCTTTTAAAGGAGTTGTGTCGGCAGGCAAAAAAATTGAACAAGACCCGTCCGGACACTGTCAGAAATGCGAAATATTTAACCTTGTTAAATACTTTTGAGAATGCTACAACGCGTGATCGACAAAGCGCTGGCCAAGACCACTGACGGTAAGTTGTCGATTCAACCCCCCAAAATCATCGATGAAAAAGAGCTATATGGCTGCTGAAGATAGCGATACCGGAATTAAAATTTACCTGCGCGAGATCGGGCAAATACCGCTCTTGACTCCGGAACAGGAGATTACTCTCGCCGCAAAGATCAAAAAGGGCGACCGGGAAGCGCGTGCGCTAATGATTCGCTCGAATCTGCGTCTCGTCGTCAAGATTGCGCATGATTATGCGAATCTCGGTCTACCGCTGCTCGACCTGATCTCGGAGGGAAATATTGGTCTGATGAAGGCGGTCGAGCGTTTTGACCCGGCCAAAGGCGGGAAGCTCAGCACTTATGCGGCATGGTGGATCAAGCAGTCGATCAAGCGGGCTTTGGCCAATCAGAGCAAAACCATCCGTCTTCCTGTCCATCTCGTGGACAAAATTTCCAAGATGCGCCGGGTTTCCCTGCAAATGAGCGAGGAGCTCGGCCGTGAACCAACGGACGACGAACTTGGTGACGAGATCGGGATCGCCAGCGGAAAAGTCTCCCAGCTCAAGACCGTATCGATCCGCCCAGCTTCGCTCGATGCACCGATTAGCGACGATGATTCTACTGAATTCGGGGAGATTGTCGGGGACGAGGAAGCTCAGACGCCGTTCGAGCTGCTCCGCGACAAAAATCTTCGCAATGAAGTAGGCGGATTGCTTGATGTGTTGGACGATCGCGAGAAGAAAATCATTTTCCAACGCTTCGGGTTGGACGGTGGTAAACCCAAGACGCTCGAGGAAGTGGGAAAGAAATTCGGTGTTACACGCGAGCGCATTCGGCAGTTGCAGAACATTGCGCTCTCGAAGCTCCGCCGCGCGCTGAGCAAGAAAGAGCGCCCGGTCGATGTCGAATTGCCGGTCGAAGCTTAGGGCGACGCGGCAAGATCGACATCTTGCATTTGAAACACGCCGACGAAACGTCTGCGCGTCTTATTTCGCCGTCCGCAGTTGCACCGAATCGATGATTCGATCCTCGCCCGTGCGTACATCGCTGATGATCACCAGCTGATCGCCCGGGGCGGTCAATTTCGCTTCTCGCAAAAACTTCTCCGCGGCCTCGATCGTCGCGTTTGGGTCTGCAGTGAAGTCAATCCGCACCGGATAAACGCCCCAGCAGACCGTCAACTGGCGGCGGACTTCTCCGCTTGAAGTGAAAGCGAATATTGGCGCATTTTCCGGGCGAAGATTTGAAACATTGCGCGCCATTGTCCCGTGCCGCGTGAACACGATAAGCTTCGCCTGCTGAAGCGAATTCGCCAGGACCACCGCGGAAGCAATTGTCTTTTGTCGCGCGTCCTCGAGCACCGCCAATTCCGCATAACCGGCGCCACCGCTACGCTCGATTCGCGCAGCCACACGATCCAACACTCGGACGCATTCCACGGGATAGCGCCCAAGGCTTGTTTCACCACTGAGCATGATGGCATCCGCCTGCTCAAAAACGGCATTCGCCACGTCGGTAATTTCGGCGCGGGTTGGCAGGGGATTGTTAATCATCGACTCGAGCATCTGGGTCGCGACGATGACCGGCTTCCCGAGCCGTATGCACTGTTTCACGATCCGTCGCTGGATGATGGGCAGTTCCTCCATCGGGCATTCGATTCCCAAGTCGCCCCGCGCAATCATAATGATGTCTGCACCTTCAATTATCTCGTCGATCGACCGGACAGCTAATTGGTCCTCAATCTTCGCGATAATCAGAGCCTTGCTCTCTTTTCTGGCAAGGACTGCACGCAGTTCGTCGAGATCGCTCTTTTGCCGGACAAAGCTTAGCGCGATAAAATCGACGCCTAGCTCAGCGCCGAGTGAAATATCGGCGAGGTCCTTTTCGGTGAGCGGTGGGAGGTTCACGTGCACGCCGGGCAAATTAACGTGACGCCGGGAGCTGAGCGTCCCGGGGGTGACAACCTCGCAGCGGATCCGGCCTGGTCGTTTCTCAAGGACCACCAGCTTGAGCATGCCATTGTCCACCAGAATCGTGTCGCCAATGGAAACATCATCGATTATGCCCTCGTAATTTACATCAACTGAATAGGGTTCTTCGCTTTTCGCGCCGCCAACGGTGAGCTCCAGCACATCGCCGGAATTCAAGTGCAGATCGGTTTTCAGATCGCCGGTGCGAATGGCAGGACCCTGGGTGTCGAGCAAGACTCCAACCGGCCGGCCGATCTCTTCCGCGAGCTGCCGGATCCGCGGCACAATTTCGCGCGCTGAACGATGATCGGCGTGGCTCATATTCAATCGAAAAATGTCCGCTCCCTTCTCGATCAATTGCCGCAGTACATCTATGCCTTCCGTGGCGGGTCCCAGCGTACAGATGATTTTGGTCTTACGCATAACAATCACAACCCGCGTGCCAGGCCGATCTAGCACGAGTCAAGAAAGCGATCAGGCTTGGGAGATATTCTGGTTGTACGAGCTCTCCACACGTGAGGCCACGTCCTTGTAGCCGTAATCAGCTTCGTAAATCTGCTTCATGCAGTTGAGTGACTTTTCCATTGCGCCCATCCGCTCGTAGACAAGCCCGAGATTATAAACGATCTCTTTCTTCATTGCGTCCATGGGTAAAATCTCTTGCGATGCTTCTTCGAGCTGCTTCATCGCAAGGTCTAGCATCCCGAGCTCGCTATAACAGCGACCGAGAAGGTTCATCGCTTTCAAACGCGCATTCGGATTTTGTCGCGCGCGCTGCAGCTCTGGTAGTGCCTGGCGGAAATGTCCGGCGTTTACGAGATGCTCACCCAGTTCAAACCGAAGTTGCAAGTCAGTCGGGTTCCGCCCCACACGTTTGCGCGCATCCTCAACCAGAATCTCTGCCCGCTTCTTTTTCGCGACCTTCAATTCCTCAGATTTGTTGACATACAAGTCATGACCGGGGTCGTGAGTGGCAAGAAATTCTTCGTGCGCTGCAATCTCTCGCTCGAAGCCTTTCATTTTTAAATCAGAGACTTTTCGAATTAATCCCGGATCAGCGCCTTTTGTCAGATCGGCGGCATATTGATACCAGCCGATAGCTGCCTCGATATCATCCTTCTGCTCGTTTAGTGCGCCCAAGCGTCGCGCAAGGTCGATATTCGTCGGCTCCGCCTGGTGGAACGCATATGTTTCCGCGATTTGTTGATCGAGTGATTCGCCAGTCAATCGCATCCGGCTTTGTTGCTCGAGCGAAACCGCGATCTCTTTGTCTTTGATCAAGTCGCGATAAGTGACGGCCTGCGTCCAGCCGCCAGTTGTCATCGAGGCGCGAGCCGAAGCGTCTTTACCAAGCCGGAGCGCCTCGGCATCGAGTGGATTTATGTCTGTGATTTGATTGTAAATTTCGACCGCTCGCTCATTTTCTCCGAGCTCGTGATGAAGGCGTCCGAGCTCGTGAAGGACTTTGACGTCGCGCGAATTTTCCTCGAGCAACGTTCGCAGCGCGAAGACGCCGACCTCCGGCCAGCCCGCCGCTATGGCCGCCTCTTTTAAGACGAAATTGGCCTGCCGATTGTAAGGCTCGTCTTCCAAAATTTTTTCCAGCATTTCCATTGCGCGCTTCGGGTCTTTTTTGATTTCTCGCTGCGCTTTCATTACCGCAATCGTTGCGGTCGAGATATTGAAGAAACTTTTTTTCGCTGACTTGCTTTTTGTCACCTCTGTGCGTCGCAATAATTGGCGGGCCGTTAGAAACTGCGGCTCTTGCTTTAGGATTCCCTGCAAAAGCGAAATCGCGTAACCGAAATTCCGCAGCTCGATCGCGGCCACGGCTTTCAGCCAAAGACTGCGATGAGTCTCGCTCAGTTCCTTCTCGGTTTTAATTGCCATGATGAACCAGCCCAACAGGCGATTATAATTTCAACCGCGCTCTAGTCAGGGAAAAACCGTAGAGGGCGAGCGTGTCGAGCCGTCCCTACAGCAGATCCAACTGCGGCTTTTCCGTTTTCGCGTTGGTTGTCGATCCTCGCTTTTTCGTTTTCCCGGGCTGGGTCAGGGTACCGTTGGGTGCCTCAAGGTGCGATAAGATGTCTTTCGCTCGATCGAGAATTTCCTTCGGCAAACCAGCCAGACGCGCAACTTGGATCCCATAGCTCTTGTCCGCACCGCCCGGCACGATCTTGCGCAGAAAAATAATCTGGTCGTTCCACTCACGCACGGCCACATTGAAATTACAGACGCCGCTGCGCTCTGCCGCGAGTTTGGTCAGCTCGTGATAGTGGGTCGCGAAGAGCGTGCGCGCTTTGACTTTGTCGTGCAAAAACTCAGCCACACTCCATGCGATGGACAGCCCATCGAACGTCGATGTCCCTCGGCCGATCTCATCCAGAATGACGAGACTTCGCTCCGTCGCGTTGTTGACGATGTTAGAAGTTTCATTCATCTCGACCATGAAAGTCGATTGCCCACGCGCGAGATCGTCATTGGCGCCGACGCGAGTGAAAATGCGATCGACCAGGCCAATCTCCGCGCTTTCCGCCGGGACGAAACTGCCGATCTGCGCCATCAGCACAATCAGTGCGACCTGACGGATGTAAGTGGATTTTCCCGCCATGTTCGGACCGGTGATGATGGCCAGGCGCACCGTTTCGCCCTCGAGCGACGTGTCGTTTGGCACAAACTTTTCTTCCACCAAATTTTGATCGAGCACCGGATGTCGCCCGTCTTTAATCGTCAGCCGCACCGTCTCAGTGAGCGTCGGCCGGCAATACCGAAAGAGCCGCGCCGTCTCCGCAAGCGCGCAGACAACATCGATAATCGCAATCGCGTCGGCAGTTTGCTGAATCGCTCGGAGGTCGTGCAAAGTCTCGTCTCGCAACTTTTGAAAAAGTTGATATTCGCGCTGGCGTGCCCGTTCGTCCGCCCCAAGGATTTTCGCCTCCATCTCCTTCAATTCGGGCGTGATAAAACGCTCTCCACCGACGGTCGTCTGTTTGCGGGTGTAATGCCCCGGCACGTTCCCCAGGTTCGACTTCGTCACTTCAATGAAATAGCCGAACACCGAATTGTAGCGCACTTTGAGCGATTTGATGCCGGTCACTCCGATTTCGCGTTCCTGCAGTTGGCTGATCCAATTCTTGCCCTCGCGTGAAGCCTGGCGTAACGCATCAAGGTCGACATCGTAGCCGTCGCGAAAGATTCCACCCTCCTTCAGCGCTAACGGCGGATCATCTACCACTGCGCGAGTCAGCTTTTCTGCTAGCTCCGGCATTTCACGCAAATCGTTCTGCAACTCTTGCGCAAGAAGCTCAGCATTCCCATTTTCGTTTACGTGCGTCGCGCCGAACGCGAGACGATCGAGTAATTTTTGTAGCTCACTTTTCAATTTCGGAATTTGCTCGAGCGAAATTTTGAGGGCGACGAGATCGCGTGCGTTACCCGAAGCCTGGCTTAATCGCGAGATCGCGCGCTCGATATCGCGGATTAACTTGA
>QHON01000153.1 GCA_003218815.1 Verrucomicrobiota bacterium | reverse complement strand
TGCAAATCGATAACGACATTTTGGAGGATAAATGGGCGCTGACCCATCCCGCGCTCGTGCTCGAAAAAGAGGAGTGGGAAATATGGTGAGGCTGAGCGACGAATCCGCTCGCGCGCGATTTGCCGGCGAGTTGGATCGAAATTTCTCGGTCGTCGCATCGGCCGGTTCGGGCAAGACTACCGCGATCACGCAACGCGTTTTGTCGATCGCGCGTTCGGTCAACGCGGTGGAAATTCTGCCGCGCCTGGTTGTCGTTACCTTCACGAATCGCGCGGCCGACGAAATGCAGCAGCGTGCGCGACAGATTCTTCTCCAGGAAAATTTGAAGCCTGAAGTGCAGACGGCGTTCAATCGCGCCTTCTTCGGCACGATCCACTCCTTCTGCATGAAACTCCTGACCGACTTTGGTCATTATCTTGGCTTGCCTGCACCGCTCGAATTGGTGAGCAATGACAACGACCTTTGGCAGGAATTTGTGCAAAGCCAGACCCGCATCGGCCATTCGTTAGGCGAAAAAAATCGCGCTGCGCTTCTGCGTTTGGTGCAGGCGCGCGATTTGCTGGAGCTGGGACGGCGCGCTGGCTCGGCGGTCTTGTGCGTTCCGGAATTACCGCCATGCCCGACGCTCGATTTCACGGAAGTTTACGCGCGAGTTGATCAGCGCGGTCGCGACAACATCAGCAAGTCACAAGCGGAATTGCGCGAGTGGGAAAAACGTTACGCTGGCGATTGGGAATATTTGCGCTGGCCGGTTTGTTTCGCCGCAGGGAACTCGAATTTTACGGATTTTTGGTCGCAGACGTTCTCGCCATTGCGCAAATGGATCAGCGCCGCTGCGACGTGCGTGGCGGCGGAAGTACAGCGCGATTTTCTCGATTTTCGACTCGAGCGCGGATTCGTCACGTACGGAGATCAAATCGCGCTGGCGAAAGAATTGCTGCGACATCCGGTCGCAGCACCGCGCATTCGCGAAGAAAAGATGCGCGTCATTCTCGATGAGGCGCAGGACACCGAACCGGCGCAATTTTCCGTGCTGCTCGAAGCGACGCGACCGGTGGCCGCGACCGGTGATTGGATGGAAACGCGCGTCGATCCGCCGCCGCCCGGACACTTCTGCATGGTCGGCGATTTTCAGCAATCGATTTATTGGGAGCGCGCGGACTTAAATTATTATCGAGCTGTCCATGAAGCGCTGATCGCCGACAAGAACGGAGAGAGCTTGGAATTTTCCGTTACGTTTCGACTCGACCAGAAGCAACTCGATTTCGTGAACGCAACGTTTCGTGAAATCTTGAACGACAAGGATGGACAGGTGCCCTTCGTCGAATTGCAGCCGCGTCCGGCAATTCTTCCCGGAAGAGTCATTCGTGTGCCGCTTGTCGCGAAGGAGATGTTGCCGGAAGGAAGAAAACTGAAGGATTATCAGAAGGCGCGTATCGAAGCGGAGTATCTCGCGCGCTGGATCAAAGACGCGGAGCTGAAAAAACTTTCGGCCGACTCGTGGCGCGAGGTGGCGATTCTTTGTCCGCGCAAAGCATGGCTGCAAACGATGGCGGCAGCGCTGCGGCGCGTTGATCTGCCGGTGGCGATCCAATCCGAGCGCGATGTGAAAGGCGACAGCCCGGCCTATGCCTGGCTGACGGCGCTCCTCACGATCATGACCGATCCGCTCAACGTCTACCAAATCGTCGGCGTGCTCCGTGAAATTTTCGGGGTGTCCGATCACGACCTTGCCGTTTTTTCCGAAGCGCAAGCGAGATTTCGCATTGACGAAGTCTTGCCGAGTGCTGGAAAAATTTCCTCCCACCTGCGTACGCTCGCGGAGATTCGTCAACGCGCGGAAGGCCTGGCGTTATTCGACGCAGTTGCGTTGATTGTCGAGCAAACGCAATTGCGCGCACGTTTGCTCCTGTTGCCCGCGACTGAGTTCGGTGATCTCGCACGCGAACTCGACGCCTTGCTTGCGCAAGCCGCGCAAGCGGAGGCGGACGGAATGATTCTGGCGGAATTCGCCGAACGCTTGCGCGACGATTTCACGACGCCGCGCGCCGTTCGTTTTTCTGCCGACGACAACGCGATCCAGCTCATCACTTCGCACAAGGCGAAAGGCTCGGAATGGCAGGCGGTGATTGTGCCGTTTCTCGCGCGCGACCTGCGGCCACCTAGTCCGCGCTATCCACATTTCGTGAAACCGCCCGCGACCGGCGAGCTCTTGATTGCCTTCGGCAAAGAAGACAAATCGAAGGATTTGAAAGACGCGATCGAGCGCGCACGACAGCAGGAACTCGAACGCCTTCTCTACGTCGCCACGACGCGCGCGCGCCACACGCTCGTGCTCGTGCTTGATCAGGAAATTTTTTCCAACACCGACGGTGAACTTCCCAAGACGGCACAGCTTCGCCGGTTGCTTTGCGGGAAGGACGGTTATTCCGGCGAATTCGATGAGCGGGCGAGCACGACCGAAACCATCGAAGATTCCGAAACGCCTTCCTCCGTGCCGGAAACATCCGAAGTGAAGATCGAACCGTTAACAGCTCGCAAACTCAAGTGCGCTGTAAAGCGCGCCTCGGAATTCGTGCGCAAGTTCACACCGAGCGCGCTCGATGCGGAAGTTCCAGCGGAAGTGCGGACGCGTTCGAGACTCGATAATCTCGCCACGCTGTACGGCCGCTGGTGGCACAAATTTCTCGAACGCCTGGATTGGAACGGCGGAATCGATTCCGCTCAGAAGTTATTCGAAAAGCAATTGCCGAGTTGTCCCGAGGCAAAGTCCGCAACGAAAGACTGGGATGTCACACGGCAGAATTTGTTCAGCGACGCCTGCATCGCTCGGTTTCTCGCGAGCGATGAAACGCAATTTCATCGCGAGTTTCCATTCTCTTGGCGCAGAAACGATCGCAGCGTACTGGAAGGCTTGATCGATTCGCTCATGATTGATCGCAAAGCGGGCCGGTGTCTCCTGCTTGATTGGAAAACGAACAGCGTTTCGTTAGGCGAGACGGAAAATTTTCGCTCACGTTACCGTCCGCAGTTAGCGGCTTATTGGAAAGCAGTGAGCGAGATCACGCATTTCGACGTGGAAGCCGGTTTGTTTTCGACCGCGCTTGGATGTTTGTTGCTCTACACGGCAGACGAATTGCAGGAGGAATGGAACCGGCTGGAACAACTCCCGCCCGCGAAGCTCGACGAAGAAATGCAGCGGGATGCGCCCGACGATTTTAGTGCAAGATGAAAGCCGCGAAGAAAAAAAGGCGGACTCCGTCTCGCCACGATTAGACTGCTCAGCGATCGCGTTCGCCTCGGATAAATTGCTCGACGCAGCGATAAGCTTCGTCGTCCGTCATTTGCACGGGAGGATGTTTGGAGAAAAAGGCGGACGCGGAATGAAGGACGCCGCCGATCCCACGATCGAGCGCCAGTTTGCAACAACGGATCGCGTCAATCGCTACGCCAGCCGAGTTGGGCGAATCTTCGACGGAAAGCTTGATATCCAGCTCCATGGGCACATCGCCGAAGAGTCTGCCTTCGGCACGGATAAAGGCAATCTTGTTATCGAGCTGCCACGGCACGTAATCGCTGGGGCCGATGTGGATATTTTCGTCGGCCAGACGTTCGGCCATCACCGATTGGACAGCTTCGGTCTTCGAAACTTTTTTTGAGGCGAGCCGGCTGCGATTCAGCATGTTCAAAAAATCAGTGTTGCCGCCAGTGTTCAACTGATAGGTGCGTTCGAGCTTTACGCCGCGTTTGCGGAAAAGATCGACAATCATCCGATGCAGAATCGTTGCGCCCAATTGCGCTTTGATGTCGTCGCCAATCACAGGCAGATTTTTATCGGCGAAGCGTTTGGCCCAGACCGGATCGCTGGCGATGAAGACCGGGATGTTGTTGACGAAACCAAGTCCGGCCTCGAGCGCGCAACTGGCGTAGAAGCGGGTCGCCTCTTCGGAGCCGACCGGAAGATAATTGACCATGAGTTCCGCGCTGGAGTTTTTCAATTCGTCGATGATTTGTTCGCGAGTGGATTCTTTTTCCAATGGCAAGAATGTGCGCAGCGGATCCTGATCGCGCATGTGAGGGGCAAACCCGTCGAACACACAGCCCATGTTCACGATTGTGCCGGTGAGTTTGATTTTCTCGCAGAAGACCTTTGTGCAATTGGGCGGCGAGAATATGGCTTTGCTGACATCAAGACCGACTTTGCGCCGATCGATATCGAACGCGGCAACGACTTCAATGTCATCCGGCCGATACGAGCCGATCTGGCGATGCATCAGCCCAGCCCCCGAGCCGTCGGGCGAAGAGCCGTGATAAAAATTGATTCCCTGGACGAGCGAGCTGGCGCAATTACCAACTCCAACAATGGCGATTCTTATTTTTCTCATGCAAATGACAAAAACTGGGCCGCGTTGATTAAATGACCGTCCTAAACCTTTCGCAGCGGCTCCTGTTATAAAGCACCGAATGTGTCCGAGGTCGCGCGGACTTGCAAGAACTGATATAAGAACAAAAGCCAGAGGGATTTTTGTTGAAAAGAATGCCCTGGGGAGGAGAAAGAGAAAATGCGTTTGGAGTTTGCGGCCGCTGCGCTGTTCATCACTTTTGGCTTACCCGCTCCGTTGCAGGCTGCGATACCCACTTACACTGTTGAAGAAGCCGTCGCGCTTGCCCAGGCGCAGAATCCAGAAATTGCGATAGCGCGGAAACAAGTCCAGGCAGCACGTGGGGGATTGATTGAAGCGCGCTCCGGTTATCTTCCGTCCGTCGCCTCGACGGGACTATTCGATAAACGACAGCATCAGGGTCAATCGAATCTCCGGAACGAAGATTACAACGCCTCCTTGCGAGTACTTGAGAACATTTACACTGGCGGGGCGGTGACCAGCCAGGTGGCAATCGCGCGGCAGAACATCGAGAAGCAGGATTACGAACTCCAGGAAATTGCCAATCGCGTGGCCATGGATGTAAGGGTTGCGTTTAACGAACTCCTTCTGAATCGGGCGAAAATTCGCGTGCGCGAGGATTCCGTTCGCGTTTTAGAAGAGGAGCTCAAATCGCAGCAGGAAAGGCTAAGCGCTGGTATTGTAGGCACTTTAAACGTTCGGCGGGCCGAAGTGGCGTTGGCCAACGAGCGACCAGAGTTGATCAACGCACAGACCCAACTAAAAAACTCCTACCTGCGACTCGCAGAACTTTTCGGGATCGACGTGCGGCCCGCGGCCGGGGCAGCACCCTTTGAAGTGGTGGGGGAATTGCAATATCATCCCAATCATCCCGATCTAAACGATTGTCTGGCGCGAGCGGAGACGAACCGCCCGGTGATCAAAGCGCGGCAGAAAGACATCCAGATCGAAGATCGACAATACACGCTCGACCAGAGCGAGCTGCGCCCTCACGTCCAAGCTTTTTCCGGCTATGAAGTCTATAGCGAGCGCGACCCCGATGCCGGTCCCGAATTTAATTACGGCTATTTGGTGGGGATCAACGCGACGTGGAATGTGTTCGACGGATTTGCCACGAAGGGCCGAATGCAGGCAACGCGGGCCCGGCGTGAAGCAGCTGCCCAAGCGCTCGCAGCAGTCCGGCGGACCGTTGCCTCAGATGTTCGCAGCGCATTTTTCGATTTGGACCAGGCTGAACGCGTGCTTCAAGCGGAAACAAAAAATGTGCAGACGGCAGACGAAGCTCTAGAGATTGCCAAGACTAACCTCGCCGCCGGATTGGGAACACAACTCGACATCCTCCAAGCAGCATCCGATGTCACGCGGACGCGCACCACGCGGCTAAGCGCAATTTATTTGCACAACGTTGCCCTAGCCCGGCTGGCGCGCGCGTGCGCCAGCCGTCCAGAAGCACTCGATTTCGGGTCAAGAGTCAGCAGCGAGCGGAATCAAAACCGCAAAGAAGCGCAGGCGTTTGATGTGGCACGACCTCCTGCAAAACTAAGCGAGCGATGAAATCAAAACGCTTTGCGATAGCGCTCATCGGCACTTCTTGCGTGTCGACCTGGCCCACTGCACAGGGGGTGACGCTTGAAACCGTTCTCCAAACCACGCTGGAGAAGAATCCCGCAATCCAGGAAGCAAAATCGAATCTCGAACAAGCGGCCGGGCAACGGCTTGTTCTTCGTTCCATCATCTGGCCCGACTTAAAAGCCAGAGTCCCGGCCGGCCTTCAGGGCGGACACCGAGGCGGTGAAGATTCAATCAAAGGATTTGGCTTCGCCCGCGGATCGTTCACGCAGACCTTGTTTAACGCCGCCGTGCCGGCATCGCTCCGGCGCGGAGATGTCGGTCTTTTAATCGCGCAGCAACAACTCAATGTTACTGTTGTGGAACAACTGCACGCCGCCCGGCTGGCATTTTATGGCGCGCTTTACAATCGTGGTCTGCAATCGATCCGAGAAGACCAGCGGCAACGATTGGATGAGAACGTTGCGAGTCAGAAAGATCGTTACGAAGCCGGCTTGACCGATCGGAGCGCTGTCACGAGCGCGACTGTGCAGGCTCGCGAACTGGATTCGCAGATTGAAGCTGCGCATCGGGCCTATGCCGAAACGCGACTGAAGTTGGCTGAAGCGATGGGGAGCAATCCCTCGGCAAATACGATGCTCCCCGAACCGGACGGTGAGTTGCAATTCGCGCCGATGACTGTCGATCTTGATCCCGAAACAACTGCAGCTCTGGAGCGACGGGCCGATCTCAAACTTGCCCGTCTGCTCGTGCGTGCTGCTAGCGACGATCAACGCATTATCGAAGCCGGCTACTATCCAGCCGTGACCGGCACGATCACGGGGACATATATTCCGGTCTCAGGAATTCATCGTGAAGGTTCCACGAGTGCAACGAACGATATCTCATCGGAAATCGTGGAAGGAGCCGTTTACACATGGCGCGTTATCGATAATGGGAAAGTGACAGGCGCAGTGCTGAAGCAACGCTCAACCCGCGAGATAAACGAACTCACCTGCCGCAAACTGGAAGCGAGTGTTGGCCGTGACCTCTTACGCATTCACAACAACCTGCAGGCGATCGAGACGCGAGAAAGATCGCTCGCAGCGGCTTCCGCGGCAGCGAAAGAGAGTGCGCTGCTAGTGCAACAGAATCTGGTTGGGGGTCTTGCCTCACAATTTGAGTACCGCTTGACGCAAAATGGTCTTCTCCAAACCGAGAGCGGACTGCTTGACGCCATTTATCAGTACAATCTCGCCCTCGCTGAATGGGATCGCGTCAGTGGCCGCTACTTTCAATTTTCCGACGACACCGCGCAAAACGTGCATTAGTTCCAGCAATTGAAATTGCCGGAATCAAAAAACGTTTTACGGGCCGGCGCGGCGCTGCTCGTGCTTCTCTTTGCTGTCGCTTGGTATTTTTTCGTCCCAGTGGCGGAAGTGGCCAAGGTTCAGCGCGGAACCGCCATCTCTGCCGTGTATGGCACAGTGCGCATCGAACCGGCGTTTTCCCCGCATGTCCGCGCTCAAAATTCCGGCTTCATCCAGTTGGCAGAGCCCTTCGCGGCCGGACGGGGGGCGATCGGAAAGGACGTGAAGAAGGGACAGATACTGGCGACCATCGCTGACGAAACAACTGCCCGGCAATTGAAACAAGCACGCGCGGACTTGCAGGCTGCCATTCAGCGCGCCGCACTCCCGCTTGCTTCGTCGGAATTGCTCAAAGCCGCAGAAGACAACCTCCAACGGCTGGAGAAAGTAGTCTCCTCAGGGAACGTGCCGGCGGTCGAATACGAGAAGGCGAAGAGCGAAGCGAACCGATTGCGCAGCACTGTGGAGACGGAGCGAATCGACCGCGATCGTAATCTCAATGCTCTCGAGGACACGTGCAAAAAGCTCGAGGCCCAGATGAAAAGCTCCGATGTCCGTTCGCCAATCGATGGACTTCTCACCAATATCCAGACGATCGATGGTGAATTGGTCAAAGATGGCAATGAACTTTTCACTGTCGCTTCGCGCAAAAATTACGTCCGGGGCGAAGTAAACGAAGAAGACGTCGGCGAGGTAAAACCGGGAATGAAGGCGAGGCTGCAATTATATCCTTATCGAACCAGGACTTTTACGGCACACGTTACGTCCATCCAGCCAGCAGCTGACCCAACGACCCAGCGCTACACGATTGTGCTGGAGATGGAAAATCCTCCCGACAATTTGATGGCCGGAATGACCGGCGAAATGAACATCATCACCGGAACCCACGAAAATGTTCTGCTCGTGCCAACACGCGCCCTTCTTGTCGATCAAGCGTTGATCGTGAAACACGGCATCGTCCATGCTCGAACGATTAAGGTTGGATTTCGGACCCTTGATTTCGCAGAGGCGATTACTGGCGTGACAGAAGGCGATCACGTCGTCCTTTCGGACCAGGATAAATTACATCCCGGACAACCGGTCCGGCAACGAATGGTCAGCACGCCGCGAGCGCCAAGGGAACCGTGACGCCGCCGCTTTACATTGCCCTACGCTTTTTAACCCATCGCAAACGGGCATTGCTCCTGAGCTTGAGCGGCGTGGTTTTCGGTGTCGCCATTTTTATTTGCACCCAGGCGCAAACGCAGGGCTTCGCCCGGCATTTCATTGATTCCACTATCGGCAGCAACGGTGCGGTCGTTATCAAGTCCCGTTTCCGCCCGCGTTACGAACCCCTCATGGTCTCCTCCAAAAGTTCAAACGGAAAAGCGCCACGGCGCCTCTATTTTGAAGGGATCACCGACGCGAACGAAATCATGCGGGTGAGCAGGCAATTCTCTAACGTCGTTTCCTGTTCACCGGTTTTGCGCGGGACAATCAGCGCCCGAGCCGGATTCGAAGATGCGACGGTCGATCTTTACGGAATCAATCCCGCTCTTCATGCGCAAACGACCGATCTTCTCCATCAATTGGTTGAGGGAAAGTTCGATGATTTCCGAAATAATACGAGTTCAGTCATCGTCGGTTCCCGGTTGGCTGAGATACTTCAAGTCGGAATTGGCGACACCGTGCAATTGCTTTCGCCCAGCGGCGAGTACTGGCGTTTCACCGTAGCGGCGATCGCGCGCGCCGGCGTCGGATCGATTGATTCAACGCGTGTTTACTCGCGCTGCGTGATCCCGACCGCGCACCTGCCCTCGCCAGCCATTTCGAAAAGCTCTTTCAGCATGATGCATCGAGCTGGCAGGAGCGAGAGCAAAGCACGCTTCAACTTTTTTTGACGTTAAGAATGTCCGTTGCCATTACCGTCTCTCTCATCATCCTGCTCGCCGGATTCGGCATTTTTAATGTCCTAACGATGTCTGTCCTGGCGAAGATAAAAGAAATCGCAATCTTGCGTTCAATGGGTTATCGGCGGGTTGACATCAGCGCGATCTTCTTGTGGCAGGGTGCGATGATCGCAGTCGCCGGGTCCGTGGTCGGCTGTTTGCTTGGCGCTTTAATGACCTGGGGAGTATCGCACATTCCTATTCGAATCCGCGGCTTGCTTTACGCTGATCACTTTCTGGTGACATGGGAATGGCGACACTATTTCTGGGCGACGTTGCTCGCGATCATTGCTGTATTCATCGCGAGCTATGTCCCGGCGCGCCGCGCTGCCGAGCTGCCGCCAGTGGTCACCCTGCGTGGGTCAAGCGTATGAATCCGGACATTTGTCTCAGTTGCGAAGCGATCGAGCGTTATTTGGGCGAAGAGGAGGAGCGCGTCCATGCGCTGCGCGGCGTTTCGCTCGATCTCGAACCGCGCAGCATCCACGCTGTTGTCGGTCCATCGGGCTGCGGCAAGAGCACGCTACTCTATGTTCTGGGGCTGCTCGATCCTCCCGATGCGGGCCGAGTTTCGATCGAATCGGAGCCAATATTGCATCTGAGCGATGACGAGCTGGCGCAAAAACGCAGCGAGTTCATCGGATTCATTTTTCAATTTCATTTCTTAATGGAAGACTTCAGCGCGCAAGAGAATGTGATGATACCGATGCGCAAGCTCGGCCGACTGTCCGATGCGGAGATGCGCGAACGTGCTGCTGGCTTGCTTGAAGCAGTCGGATTAGGCAACAAACTGCGAAGACCCAGTCGTCATCTTTCCGGGGGCGAACAGCAGCGTGTGGCCATCGCGCGCGCTCTGGCCAATGATCCGCGAGTGATTTTGGCAGACGAACCGACCGGCAACCTCGATACGGCCAATTCCGAACGCGCCTTTGAATTGCTTCAAAATATCGTGCAGCAAGGCGAAAAAGCGTTGCTCCTGGCCACCCACAATCCGGCCATTGCCGAAGCCTGTGATTGGATCCACGAAATGAAAGATGGCCGCATTATTACCAGTCACCCGCGTAGCGCGCGAAGTTCGGTTTCTTAAATAACATTAGTCTCGACTATAGAGGCCCAAGCCTCTTTCACGATATGAGTAACGCAGCCTAAATCTGGCCGCTTCCTGCTCCAAGCGTGATCTGATTCGGAGTGATCGTTGTTCAACAAGGGTGCGAAACAAGGGCTTCTCGACGGTGCATACACCAGAGCCGGAAAATCGAGGACACCCTCTTGTGCCGAGCCACGCAAC
>QHON01000213.1:2094-2961 GCA_003218815.1 Verrucomicrobiota bacterium | reverse complement strand
TGCGTTGAAAAAGATTGATTGTCCGACTCTGATCATCGCATCTGCGAAATCGGACGAACTGGCTCGTCAGCAGGCGGGCGCCGGCCAGATTCCGCATGCGCGTTTCGAAAAGATCGAGGACGCCGCGCACGCTGTTTTCCTCGATCAGCCGGTGCGCTTTAACGAATTGCTCGAGAAATTTGTGAAAGACTTGCCGACGGCCTCGGCGGCTTCGACGCCGTAGACGGCGAGCGCAAAGAAGTTGGAAGCGGAACTCAGATGTCAGTGGTCAGGCATTCGGCGACGGCGCCGAAGTCCGAGCCGGATTGGCCCGGAATCAGAATCGGAAAGCAAAGATTAGCGATCAGCTGGCTGCTGCGGCCTTGGCGAGAGCCTTCTGATTGCAATCGGCGCGCAACGCTTTCATCTCAGCGCGCAGCGTGATCATTCGCGACGCGACTCCTTTATATTTTTTGGTGATCCCGTTGACCTTTCTTGTTACCGCGCCTTGATTGACTAGGCCCTGCAGCTTTTCATAAGAACGCAGCCGCAGCATTTCTTCCCCTCCACTGGCAGCGTTTCGTTCCCGAAGATTAAGCAGGATAATCTCGAACAAAGGCTTGAATTCGAACGAGGCTTTGGAGGAAAGCACGGCTACCAACTCCTCGGTAATATTGTCGGGCATCCGACGTGAAAAAGAGGCACCAGATGGTTTAGACATCGAAGACTATACGCCAGATTCAGAAAATAGCGACCGAAGCAGAGATCAGGGTCAAAAATCAGCGGTTTGACAGGGCGAATCCGTCTTCCGGCGGGTCAGACGTCAGAACATGAAGTGTTGAGTCAGGTATCGCTGTCGGCACATAAAGTGCTTCAAAACGTTAGAAG
>QHON01000213.1:0-2017 GCA_003218815.1 Verrucomicrobiota bacterium | reverse complement strand
TTGGGAACGGCGCCAGAGTACGATCCAAAGCTGGTTGTTGAATCACTGATCTGGCAAAAATAACCCCACTCGGGAACCTCCGCGCCTTTGACGTCTTGGTTGAGCATCGGCACGACGCAAATCGGAAAATCGCCCGCGATCCCCCCGCCGATCTGAAAGAAACCAGCAGAAGAGTCTTTTGCCGCCCGGCGATACCATGCCGCTAGCGCAATCATATATTCGATTCCCGAGCGCACGGTTTGGAGATCGCTGATTTCACCTGTGATACAGCGGGCGGCGTAGATGTTTCCGAGAGTCGAATCCTCCCAACCGGGAACGAA
Organism: Verrucomicrobiota bacterium; assembly: GCA_003218815.1. GTDB lineage: Bacteria > Verrucomicrobiota > Verrucomicrobiia > Chthoniobacterales > UBA10450 > Udaeobacter. The sequence goes on along the minus strand of QHON01000213.1, from coordinate 1,697 downwards.
CATCGGGAGATCCTTTTGAGCGGCGGCCATCATCCAACTGTCGACCGGATCGATCTCGTAGAACTGCTTGAGCCGACAGTCCTTCAAGATCTTGAAAAGGAATTCGTGGGGAAAGAAACGTTCCTTTTTGCTGGCCGCTGAAATCCATTCTTCGATGACCGCCTTCTCGATCCGGCGGATGGCGTACTCCTCGGGGATACATGTGTCAGTCACCCGGTTGAGATGACGCCGCATCAGATCTTCCTCCGCTTGGGGGCTCAACTCCCGGTAATTTGGAATTCGTTTGTACTTGCTGCGGGCAACGAGGTTGAAGAGATCCTCCTCGAGGTTGGCGCCGGTGCAGGCGATGGCGTGAACTTTGTCCTGACGGATCATTTCCGCGAGCGATATGCCAAGCTCGGCCGTGCTCATCGCTCCGGCCAGCGTGATCATCATTTTTCCGCCATGATCGAGATGAGCGACGTAGGCGTCGGCGGCGTCTTTCAGGACGGCGGCGTTGAAGTGCCGAAAATGCTCATCGATAAATCGACTGACACTGCCCACCGTCACTTGGGAAGCTTGTGAAGATGTCCTTGTTCGTTCTCGGTGCATAAAGAATCTTATAGCGCGTCGCTACGGAATTGGGCACGCATTTTCTTCAGTGAAGTGACCGATTTCTACGGCAAAGAAGCGATAATTCGAGCGATCAGCATTGTCGGCATGACCCCGAAAAAGACAACCACGGCAGCGAGAACGGCCAGCGTGAGTCTCTGAAGAAAATCTCCGCCTTCACCAAGGTTACCGAGTGCCGGGGAAGTCTCAGGCTGGGGTTTTTCGTCTACGAAGATCACTTTGAGGACGATGAGGTAATAATAGAGCGAGATGAAACTGCCAAGCAGCGCCAACGCGACAAGCCAGAGCAGGCCGTGATTGGTACCCGCGCGCAACGCAACGCTAAACAGGTAGAACTTTCCGAAAAATCCCGCGAGCGGCGGCAAGCCAGCCAGGGACAGCAGGAAGATCGCCATGCACCCAGCGAGCAAAGGCGAACGCGACGAGAGTGCGGAAAAATTAGTGAGATCGTCGCCGCCGGTTTCGCGTCGAACCAGCGCGACGACCCCAAATGCGCCGACGAGGGTGAATGCGTAAACGGTGGTGTAGAACAACGTCGCGGAAAATCCGTCACGTCCGCCCGCGACAAGTCCAAGTAATGTGTAGCCAGCGTGGGCGACAGCCGAGTAGGCGAGTAGCCGGCGAACATTTGTTTGCACCAGCGCGACGAGGTTGCCGAGAAGGATAGACAAAGCGGCGAGCGCGGCGAGTACCGGCGACCAGCCGGCAATCATCGCGTGCCATGCAGCGCTGCCGTGCACGGGAGCGAACCCGACGAGCACGATTTTTCCAAGCACGACGAACGACGCCACTTTCGAGCCCGACGCGATGAAAGCAGCACTCGCAACGGGCGCGCCCTCGTAGGCGTCCGGCGCCCAAAGATGGAAAGGCGCGGCGGCGACTTTGAAAGCGAGTCCAACGAGGGTCATGAGGATTCCGACGAAGAGTAGCGGTTGCATGGGTTGCGTGGCGAACTTTTGTCCGATCGCGACGAGTCCTGTCGTCCCCGACATTCCATAGATGAAGCTCAATCCGAAAAGCGTGAACGCGCTCGCCGTGCTCCCGAAGAGGAAATATTTCAGGCCCGCTTCCGCGGAGCGCACATC
>QHON01000152.1 GCA_003218815.1 Verrucomicrobiota bacterium | reverse complement strand
CCTTGGAGACCCGAAAGACTTTGCCAGACGCATCCTTGATGGTGGCCTCCGTCCGCTTGTCCACCGGATCAAAGGGGACATACTTTTCCTGCTGATAGCTCTTAAGGACGGATGGATCCTTGAGGCCGGCCATTATCGCGAGATCGATTGGATCGTTATCCGCTGCTCGCGAAGCTAGCGACGCCATCAGAATTAAGGTTTGCACATCGGTGTCCGACCAGGGCTCTGCTTCGCCTAGGGTCAACTTATTCTGGGTCAACGTGCCGGTCTTATCGGAACAGAGCACATCGACGCCCGCCAACTCCTCGATCGACTCTAATCGAGAGACGATTGCCTTACGTTTGGCAAGCCTTCGAGCGCCCAGAGCCATAGTCACCGAGAGGACTGCCGGCATCGCCACGGGTACTGATGCTACTAAAAGGATAAGAACAATCTCGGCCAGTCTTAACAAGACGGCTCGGTCGTAGTGGCCCCGCATATCGAAAAGACGACTGGCCACGAGAATCACGACCAGCACCAAGGCCAGAATAATCAGAAAGTTGCCGATCTTCATGACGGCTCTTTGGAAGTGCGAGACGTTTCCAGCGCCAGCCACTAATTTCGCTGTACGCCCAAAAAAGGTACTTCCACCGGTCGCAGTAACTACGGCGACCATTTCCCCCTGTTTTACGACGGAACCCGAGTAAGCGTCCTCACCCGATTTCTTGGTCACCGGCAAGGATTCTCCTGTCAGCGCGGATTGGTCGATGCTGATGTAATCGCCTTGGATGAGCTTACAGTCGGCGGGAACAACGTCGCCGAGGTACAAGCGAATGATATCTCCTGGCACGAGCGTCTGCGCATCGACTTGCTCCCATTTTCCACCACGCAACGCACGTGCTTTTAACGCCAGCGAGCTCTTCAGCGCGTCGAGCGCATTCGAAGCCTCGTGTTCCTCCCAAAATCCCAGTAAGGCATTAAACAGCAGAAGGGAGGCGATGATTGTGAAGTCGCCCCAGTCTCCCACGACAAAAGCCATCAGCGCCGCGGCCTCGATCATCCAGGGAATAGGTCCCCGGAAATAAGCGAGGAAGGCGGAGAGCTGGCTTTTCTTTTTTTCCGCCAGCGCGTTCGGGCCGTATTTATTCAGGCGTTCTTGCTGCGCTGCGGGACTTAAACCGGTCTTGGGATCGGCTCCCAACTTCGTCAGAACTTCGGCGACAGTGGGAATAGCGGATCCGGTCAAATCTAGCGTTGGCATGAACAACTCCTCGGCTCACGAGCAGGGGATCAGTGATAACTTGGCATGTTATCCAAGGCTAGAAAAAAGGTCCGGAGAGCGTTCAAGTATGATGCATATGCAGCTAGAATGAGATAGCGCACGTCGGACGGATCATGCGTGAAGGTATCGGTGCGGATCGACAAATTGACCGCGGGCAACGCGCACGCGACCTAAAGGCTGTGATCGATCATATCGTACCAGGTATGAAAAGCCGGGGAGACCGCCTGATTTGGATCTTTGAAAATTAGTGAGCTTTTCCTAGAGCTACGAGGACCTAATCGTCTTTTTTCTCTCTCGCTTCACTCTTCGCCTGTAACGCGAGATGATGATTGGCCGCTGCTGCCGATCTGGCGCGGACGAAGCGCGCGTACGCGCCGTTTTCGACGTACGGATCAGCGTCGCTGAGGACCGGACCATAGCGAAGATGTCCAAGTTGCCGCCAGCAGTCCAGAATGATTCCACGGTTGAATGGCTGTCCTTTCGCAGTGACAACGATGCAATTGTTCTCGCGCCAATTCCCAGGGTTCGCTTCGCCCCAATGCAGCTCGAGGCTGGTGAGTTTCAATGCATCGAGAGTGACGAGCAGGTCCTCCGCCCATTGGAAACAGTAACCGCGTTTTCTGATGTCCCAATGGACTAGGAAATTATTGAAAATTGGCGTGCCGAACATGCGATATTGCCGTCTGAGTTGGCTGGCGGTGGCGTACGCGCACTCTGCTAACAACCTTGCTTCTTCGCGATTCACCCTCGGCGAAAGGGCCGCAAGCTGGCTTGCCAGTCCTTCGGCTGCGGCGGATTCCTTCTTTGGCACCGAGAATGAAGGCGGCCGCTGTTGTTGGTCGGCCCCGACGCTGATCCACGGCATGAAAATGCCAACGGGAAGCGCAGATAGAAAGAGCAATCGACGCCAAACACGATGGCAGATCGAAAGTTGTTGAGAAGAAGGCAATGCGCTCATGAGTTCCCGATGTGCGTCGTTCTGACCGCGCGAAAGTTCTTCGAAACCAGGGCGGGTGGCGGCTGCATCCCGTGTTGAAATGCGAAATTCTTCGGCTCCTGTTGCTCTCCGTTAAGTTAAAGCCAATTTGCCCACGCCTGATTTCCACGTAATTCTGAACGCTTCCAATGCCCGATCGAGCTTATCTCCACCCAATTGATCCAGAACTAGTTCCAGGCGCGCGCAACGCTATCGATGTCTGCCTTCGATTGAAGCCGCAGGAGCGGATCACAATTATCACCGACACCGCAACGCGCGAAATCGCGGCGGCATTACAGAAAGAAGTGGAGCGTGTGGGCTCCGAATACAGCTTATTCGTGCTGGAGCATCATGCGCGGCGTCCGCTCAAGTATATGCCGGAGCTCATCCTCGATGATCTGGCGCTTTCGCGGGTGTCGATCTTCGCCGCGCAAACGCAACCGGGCGAGCTTACCGCCCGGACGCAAATGACCAGCGTAGTGAACAATCACAAAATCCGGCACGGTCACATGGTCAACATCAACCGGCAGATCATGCTGGAAGGAATGCGCGCCGACTTTTGCGCCGTCGATGTGCTCAGTCGGCGCCTGGTCGAGCGCGCGCGAGAGGCTGAGCGGATCACATGCCGAACGCCGCACGGCACCGAATTCGAAGCGGAGCTTTCGCCTAAATTAAAATGGCTAAAGACCAGCGGTATCATCACGCGAGACAAATGGGGCAATCTCCCCGGTGGCGAAATTTTTACTTCGCCGATGAATACTAAAGGCGTGTTCGTCGTTGACGGGGTGGTGGGTGATTACTTATGCGAACGTTTTGGGGATCTGGAGTCCAATCCGCTCACAATCGAGGTGGAAAACAACCGCATCCGATCGCTGCGTTCGGAGAACAAGGACTTGCGCGACGAATTTCGCGCTTACACCAGCACGGACGAAAACAGCAACCGCGTCGGCGAATTCGCGATCGGGACAAACACGGCCTGCACGCATGTCATCGGTCACATTTTGCAGGACGAAAAAATTCCCGGTGTCCACATCGCCTTCGGTCATCCCTACGCCGAACACACCGGCGCCAACTGGGTTTCCAAAACGCACATCGACTGCGTCGGCCGCGATTTCGACATCTGGTTCGACGGCGTACAGGTAATGCAGCGTGGGAAGTTTTTGGTATAGTGTTGCTGAATGATCGATGAGCTTCGCAAGCAGTTGGCGCGCGTGCCGTTTATTCCGTTTCTGGTTCGCACATCCGACGGCCACGAGTACTCAGTGCCCACCGTCGATCACGCCTATATCACGCCGCGCGGCAACCGAGTGATCGTTACCGACGACAAAGGCACCGTAGCCATTCTCGGGCCGCTTCATATTAACAGCGTGATCGAACAGCCGAACGGCGCGTAAGACGAGGCGGATCAATACAGTGGATCCGCAACTGCGTTTAGCATTCAATGGCGACTTCGCGCCGGAGAAATACGCGGTGCTGTTACGCTGCGTAAATGAGACCGAGAAATGGCCGGCGGATTTTCGGATTTCGGAGACACCAATTTTTTTGACGGATGAGTTCACGGACGAAGCAACGCGCGCGGCAAATGCGATTATCGATCTTACGCGCACGGCGGAATTCGCGCGGGATGCGGCCTCGGCGGTCCCGAAAGGTTTGGAGGTGCTGAACGAATCAGCGCATCCGAATTTCCTTGTAGTTGATTTCGGGATTTGTGGGGAAGGCGATCGTCTCGTCCCGCGACTGATTGAACTGCAAGCGTTCCCAAGTTTGTTCGGTTTTCAGTTGCTGCTCCTGCATTGCATGCGCAAGGCATATCCGGCGATTCCACGGAATTGGACTTCATCCTTTGGTGGAATTAAGGACGAGGCCTACATCGAGCTGTTGCGACGCACGATCGTTGCCGATTCCGATCCAGAAAATGTCGTTTTGCTGGAAATCGAACCGGAGAAACAAAAAACCCGGGTCGATTTCGCCGCGACCCAAACATTGCTCGGCATCCGACCCGTTTGCGTAACAAAAATAAAAAAACGTGGCCGCCAATTATTTTATGATCGCGATGGACGCGAAGTACAGATCGAGCGGATTTATAATCGAGTAATATTCGACGAACTCATCCGCAAGCCCGAGCTGAATCTGCCATTTCAGTTTCAAAATGATCTCGATGTGAAATGGGTCGGTCACCCGAACTGGTATTTTCGGATCAGCAAACATTCGCTGCCGTTTTTGAAAACAGAGCAAACGTCGCCGGCCTTCTTTGCGGATGAATTTCCGGCCGGCGAAAGGATCGACAGTTACGTATTGAAGCCGCTCTACTCATTCGCTGGCCTCGGAGTCGACCTGGAACCGACGCGTGAAAAGTTGAGCGCGTTGAAAAATCCGCACGAATGGATTTTACAAAAGAAAATTCAATACGCGGAATTCGTGCCGACGGTCGACGGCCAGAAATCAAAAGCCGAAATCCGGATGATGTTTGTCTGGCCGGATGATGACCGCGACCCGGTCCTGGTGAATAATCTGGTGCGGATGAGCCAGGGTAAAATGATGGGCGTCGATTTCAACGTGGACAAAACGTGGGTCGGCGCGAGCATCGCGTTGCATGACGTCGAGTAATTTCCCCTGCGTCGCGCGATTAAGTTGGTTCGGTCGAAACCGTCGCTTCGCCGGCGCCTTGCTCCAATGCCTGCTCGACTGCGCGCCATGCAAGCATCGCGCACTTGACCCGCTGCGGAAAATTTCGCACGCCCTTCATCACGCGAAGGTCGCCCAAAGTTTTGGGCGCTTCGTTGGTTGCGTCTGTCACAAGATTGTGAAATGCGTCGAGCATTTCCATCACTTCCGCCCGGCTTTTCCCTTTCAACTTCATCGTCATCAATGACGCCGACGCCTGGCTGATCGCGCAGCCGTGCCCGGTGAACTTGATATCATGTAAGCTGCCACCGCCGTCGAATTTCACGCTGAGATGAATCTCGTCGCCGCACGCCGGATTATCGCCGTGCACCCGCACCGCAGCGTCAGGCAGATCTCCAAAATTTCGCGGCCGGCGCGAATGATCGAGAATGACTTCCTGGTAAAGCTCTTCGATTTCCGGACTCATGAAAAGAAACGCACAGCGGCGTCGAGGATTTCGATCATTCGATCGATTTCCTCTGTCGTGTTGTAAAAATAGAAGCTAGCGCGGGTTGTCCCTGATACGCCGAATCGCCGCATTAGCGGCTGGTTGCAATGATGCCCCCCCCGCAAAGCCAGTCCGTACTGATCGGCGAACGTTGTGAGATCGTGTGGATGCGCTGCATCCATTACAAACCCAACCAGGGCGCCGCGCTCTTCGGTTGGTCCGAAAACACGCATTCCGGGCAATTCCGTGAGACGCTCCGCTGCATAGCGAGCAAGGTGCGAGTCGTGTTCAAAAATTGCTGGGCGTCCGATCTGCTCGATGTATTGGATCGCGGCCGCGAGGCCGATCGCGCCGGCGATGTTCGGTGTGCCAGCCTCAAATCGGTGCGGCGCTTTTTTGAATGCGCTCTTTTCCAAGGTGACGCTCACGATCATCTCGCCGCCACCGTGCCATGGCGGCATCGAATCGAGGATTTCGCCCCGTCCGTAGAGCGCGCCGATGCCGGTCGGGCCACACATTTTGTGCCCGGAGAAGGCGAGGAAATCGCATCCTAATTCCTGGACATCGATTGGAAGATGTCCGGCGCTTTGCGCGGCGTCCACTAAGGTCAGCGCACCAACCGCGTGCGCTTTCTCGCAGAGTTCAGCGACTGGATTGATTGTTCCGAGCGAATTTGAGATATGCGTGAAAGCGAAAAGTTTTACTTCAGGGGTGAGCAGCGAAGGAAGTTGTTTGAGATCGAGAGTTCCGTCATCGCGCACGCCAACAAAGCGCAGCCGCGCGCCGGTTCGCTCGGCTAACAACTGCCACGGCACGAGATTGCTATGATGCTCCATCACCGTCAGAAGGATCACATCGCCTTCACGGATAAATTTTCCGCCCCACGCCTGCGCCACGAGATTTATACTTTCCGTGGTTCCGCGCGTGAAGACGATTTCATCAGCGCGAACAGCGCCGATATAGTCAGCGACGCGCTGGCGCGATTTTTCATAAGCTTCGGTCGCGCGCGAGCTCAGCTCGTGCAGTCCGCGATGCACATTTGCGTTTTCGTGTTCGTAGTACCGCCGAAGTACGTCGATCACCGCGCGCGGTTTTTGCGACGTTGCGGCGCTATCAAAATAGATTAGGGGATGGCCGTGCGCTTGCTCGCCTAGGATCGGGAAATCCTTGCGAATGACGCTCCAGTCTACGTCGCTGGTGGCAATCTTGTGCACGTTATAATCTGCTCCACACGGTGCCGCGCGCCACTTTATTCAGACACTAGGCACGGATGATTTTGGCTTGTCTAGGGCAACGGCAAATCCTTAAGCTTGGCGTTCACCTCAACCCACAAAAGAAGCAGTTCTTTGATATGAAAACTCGAACCCTATTAATGTCATCTCTCTTCGCGGCTGCAGTCGCATTCGCGCAAACGCCGGAAAAGACAAAGAGCGCCCCAGCCAGTGCGAATTTTCCGCCGATCGGCGATATCCATGCGCATGTCTGCGGCATCCATTTCTACAGTGGCGACATGGCTCGGCAGATCATTGCCGAGCATTATTGTTCGCATCTCAGCGACGAAGTCCTGCAATGTGTTCTTTACGATTCCAATAAGCCGGGCGCGCGCCTGATTGGTGTCGAATACATCGTTAGCGCGAAGATTTTTGAATCATTGCCGCCAGAGGAGAAAAAGCTTTGGCATAGCCATAATTACGAAGTGAAATCTGGTGTGCTGACGGCTCCCGGGATGGCTGACGCCGCGGAGAAGGATCTGATGAAGGCGCTGATCGGCACCTACGGAAAAACCTGGCACATGTGGCAGGTTGATCGCGGTGACAAATTGCCGCTCGGCATTCCGCAGCTCATGATGGCCTTTACCGCGGACGGGCAGGCGAAAGCGAATATCATTGCCGACCGCGACAAGCTCTACGGATCGACGGCTGCTAAAAAGATGGCGCGCGCCGACATCGCCGACGCGAAGCACGATCCTGGCGCGGACGGCTGGCAAAAAGGCGCAGCGGTTCAGCTGGATTTGAAAACCGTTCAAGCGACGGTGCAGTAATTGCGGCGATCGGAGTAGCACGGTTAGCGAAGATTGGGACGGCACCAGCCGCAGGGCCAGCTCATGGCAACGAGCGAACCGAGTCTCTTATTGTTGATCTAGGTCGCGAGTTATTAGCTCAACCGCGTCGGCCGAGGTTCGCACCGGGACGATCTCGAAGTCCATAAGATCTTTCCAATTTTCAATCCACCGATCGAACAGTGCGAAATCTTCCGTCTGCATCAGTTGCCAGCAGATTTTGAAATCGAGATCGATCCAGCTGGAAACGTACTCGAGACCGTCAGGCATCATTCGGCCTTTTTCGTGGAAGCGCCGATAAATCTCGGGCGGGGCTCCTTCTTTGAAACGTTCGATGACCATGTAAAGCATTTTGTATTTTCCAGGATTCCTGTAGCGGCGGGCGTGTCGCCCGTTTCTCCTTAACTCTGCAGCCGAAACGGATGCACCTATAGCTTCTTTAGTTCTTCGTTCGTCTCGGCAAAAGCGTTAACAGCGAATTCCAAATCCTCGCGAGAATGCGCCGCTGAAACTTGGGTGCGGACGCGCGCGGTGCCATGCGGCACGACCGGATAGAAGAAGCCAATGACGTAAACGCCTTTCTCGAGCATTCGCGCAGCGAACGTTTGTGACTTGGCTGCATCGCCGATCATAATTGGGACAATCGGATGCGTGCCGGGCTTAATCGTTAGGCCGCGTTCAGTCAGTGCAGTGCGAAAATATTTGGTGTTCTCTTCGAGCTTGTCGCGGAGTTCGGTTGATGCGCTGAGTAATTCAAGCGCTTTCAAGGATGCGGCGACGACAGGTGGCGCAATCGTGTTCGAAAACAAATACGGGCGCGAGCGTTGCCGCAAGAGATCGACAATCTCTTTGCGGCCGCTGGTGAAACCGCCGCTCGCGCCACCAAGCGCTTTGCCGAGCGTGCCGGTGATGATGTCGATCTTGCCCACGACGCCGCAATACTCGGGCGTGCCGCGCCCGGTTTTACCCAGGAAACCGGTCGCATGCGCGTCGTCGATCATGGTCAGCGCGTCGTATTTTTCGGCAAGACCGACGATCTCTCTCAGGTTCGCGATCGTTCCGTCCATCGAGAAACAGCCGTCGGTCGCGATCAACCGGAAGCGCGCTTCCTTTGCAGCGAGTAGTTGCGCTTCGAGATCGGCCATGTCGCTATGCTTGTAACGAAATCGCTGCGCTTTGCAGAGCCGGATGCCGTCGATAATGCTCGCGTGATTTAACTCATCACTGATCACCGCGTCCTTGTCGGTGAGCAGCGTCTCGAATAGACCGCCGTTTGCGTCGAAGCATGATGGATAAAGGATCGTCTCTTCGGTCCCGAGAAATTTCGTGAGTGCCGCTTCAAGCTGTTTGTGAATATCCTGCGTGCCGCAAATAAAACGAACGCTCGCCATGCCGAAGCCGTGCGTATCCAGCGCCTCTTTGGCCGCGGTGATCAGCGCCGGATGATCGGCCAGGCCGAGGTAATTATTCGCGCACATGTTCAGCACGCGTTTGCCGCCCGTGATCGCAATGTGCGCGTCCTGCGGACTCGTGATGACGCGTTCGGTT
>QHON01000151.1:10082-11136 GCA_003218815.1 Verrucomicrobiota bacterium | reverse complement strand
CAGCCTTGCTCTGTCGCGTGAATGGCAGATTGTCATTCTTTCATGCCCGCGCCGACAAAATTTTGGATCATCGTCGCCTTTGGTGCCCTCTATTTGATTTGGGGTTCGACTTATCTTGGAATCCGCTTTGCGATTGAGACCATTCCGCCGTTTTTAATGGCGGGCACCCGGTTTCTGATCGCCGGTCTGATCATGTATGCGATCGCGTGGTCGCAAGGTATCGGGAAATCGAGCTGGGCGAACTGGCGCACGTCTTTGATTATCGGCGCCTGTTTGCTTCTCGGCGGAAACGGCGGCGTGACGATCTCAGAAAAGTATATCGACTCGGGATTGGCCGCAGTAATCGTAACGATCGTTCCGATTTACATCGTGGTCTTAGGGTGGGCGACAGGAACGGCGTCAAGACCAACAGCAGTTGTTTGGCTCGGCCTGTTGGGAGGCTTCGCCGGTGTTGGGATTTTACTCAGCCCGGCATTGCGGTTTTCTCCGAACGATGTGCATCGTCCCGCCGCCGGAATTTCAATCTTGCTTGTTTCATGCTTCCTCTGGTCCGCGGGATCACTCTATTCGCGTATGGCAAAACATGCCGCTTCTCCATTTTTGACCGCGGCCCAGCAGATGATCTGCGGAGGACTACTGCTGTTGCTTGCTGGCATCGTGACTGGCGAGACGCGACAGCTTCATCCAGCTTCGATGTCGATCTTGTCGATGGCTTCGTTTGTCTATTTAGTGATCATCGGAGCTGTGGTTGGATACACAGCCTATATTTGGCTGTTGCGCCATTGCGATCCAGCAAAAGTCGCGACCTATGCATACGTAAATCCGATCGTGGCAGTATTCCTCGGCGCGGCTTTCGCAGGGGAAACTTTGAGCATGCGCGCTTTAGTCGCCGCCGGCCTTATCATCGGCTCAGTGGCGATGGTGATTACCGCGCAGCAGCTAAGAGCGCGAGTAGAACCCCCGTTTAGCGCCGCGGTGGCGCCAGCCGACTGAGCACGATGATAAACGAAGGTCCATCTGACGACGCGAAACTCCGGCAGCCGTCGCGAACAGA
>QHON01000151.1:0-10036 GCA_003218815.1 Verrucomicrobiota bacterium | reverse complement strand
GAGCGACATGCCCAGCGCTGGGAGAAAAAACTCAAAGACCTCGGCGCAGAACCGCCTGTTTTGAAGGATACGCTTGGGCGCAGGCTCAACCGTTGGTGGAACAAAATTGTCGGAGCGGAGATTGCTATTCACCGGATGGAAGCGACCGAAGAACGGCAGGAGGCGGAATTTCATGATCAAGCCCAGCGCGCCCTGGCTGGCGAACAGGATGTGCAGGAATTCTTGCGGAAAAGCGCACTAGAGGAAAAAGCGCATGCGCGAGTCTTGAGCACAATGGCCCCACCGCCCGGCCCGCGTACCGCACTCGACAAGATCCTGAAACGCGAACGATGGCACGGGCGAGGGGGCAGTTGGGTGGCCGATGCCATCTACGGCGCGAACGATGGACTAGGCGCCGTGTTCGGAATTGTTTCGGGCGTTGCCGGCGCGACGAACAATCAGCAGCATTACATTCTCGTATCTGGCCTCGCGGGAATGATTGCTTCGACATTATCGATGGGCGCCGGCGCTTATCTTGCGGCCAAGAGCGAGGCGGAAGTTTACGAAGCCGAAATCTCGCGCGAGCGCGCAGAAGTGGAGGAAAATCCGGAGGAAGAAATCGAAGAGATGTCGCTCTTCTATCAATTGCAAGGCTTCACTCCCGAAGAATCGCAGAGAATGGCGGAGCGCCTCGCGCAACAGCCCGAACAATTCGTACAGGCGATGGCGCAAAACGAGCTGGGCTTGTCCGAGCATCGTTTCCCGAATCAGTGGACTGCCGCGTTCTCGGCTGGGATTTCCACCGCGATTGGCGCTTTCGTTCCAATTATTCCATTCTTTTTCTCGGGCGGAATTACGGCGGTAATTCTTTCCTTCAGCATCAGTTTAGTGGCGCACTTTCTTGTAGGCGCATTGAAATCGTTGATCACGATCCGTTCTTGGTGGGCTTCGGGTCTGGAAATGACGTGGATCGGCATTATTGTCGCCGTCGTTACTTACGGCCTCGGTCTCGCCTTTGGCGCACTGGGTTAAAGGAGAGTTAAGTCGTGACCCGGATTCTTCTCGCGGATGATCAGCGCGACGTGCTGGAAGCGCTTCGCATATTGCTCAAAGGTGAAGGTTATCAGACGGAAGCGGTCACATCGCTCTCCGCGATCTTTAATGCGCTGGAAAAGAAAGATTACGCGCTTTTGGTAATGGATCTTAATTACACACGCGATACCACGTCGGGACAGGAAGGTTTGGCGGCCATTCCCAGAATTCAGGAGATCGATAAAATGTTGCCGATTGTCGTGATGACAGCGTGGGCGACCATCGATCTGGCAGTGGAAGCGATGAAACGTGGCGCGCGGGATTTTGTGCCAAAACCGTGGGACAACGAGCGACTGCTGACGATTGTGCGCACACAGATTGAACTGGCGACGGCCCTCCGCCGCGGCCGCAAGCTCGAAGCCGAGAATCAGTTGCTACGTGGCAGCATGCCAAATCTGATCGCCGAATCGCCCGCGATGAGGCCGGTGATGGAAATGATTTCACGGGTCGGGCCGTCTGACGCGAACGTGCTGATCACCGGAGAAAACGGAACAGGCAAAGGTTTGATCGCACAAGCGCTTCACACGCTCTCGCCACGCGCATCGCGAACGATGATTACAGTCAACATGGGAGGTTTGTCGGAAACGCTTTTTGAGAGCGAATTGTTTGGACATGTAAAAGGCGCCTTCACTGACGCAAAGACAGATCGCGCGGGACGATTTGAACTCGCGGATGAGGGAACGCTTTTTATGGACGAGATCGCAAACATTCCGCTTGCCCAACAGGCAAAGCTTCTGCGCGTAATCGAGACCGGCAATTTTGAACGTGTTGGGTCCTCGAAAACAATGCACGCAAATGTGCGCATCATTTCCGCCACAAACGCAAATCTGCAGGATGAAATCGCGGCCGGGCGTTTTCGGCAGGATCTCCTCTTTCGCCTAAACACAATTCAAATCTCGTTACCCTCGTTGCGTGACCGACGAGAGGATATTATGCCGCTGGCCAACAGTTTTCTACGCCAGCACGCGCAACGATATCGGAAACAGATTAGCGGTTTCGATGACGCCGCGCGGGAGCGCTTATTGCAGCATCGGTTTCCTGGAAATGTTCGCGAACTGGATCACGTCGTCGAACGGGCCGTGCTGATGGCGCAAGATCGACAAATCAGGGCGGGCGATCTAGGCCTAACGAGCGGCGGCGGCGATTCACGGAACCTTGAGCAGATGAGTCTTGAGGAAGTGGAGGCGTTTCTCATCAAGAAGGCGCTGGCGCGAAATGACGGTAATGCGCGTAAAGCAGCGGAAGCTTTGGGCTTGAGCAGAAGTGCATTTTACCGGCGGTTACAGCAATATGGATTATGAACTGTAGAGGCAGCCGTGTCGGCTGCGGATTTTTCGATTTTGCAGGCGGCACGCCTGCCGCTACAGCGCGCAAATGAAGCAGGCCCCGAAAAGTCGCTACCGGCTTTCGCATGAAGGGAAACTGACCTGGCTTACGCTGAGCGCGGCCGCTCCTGCCATGGTTGTTGCGCTCGCCCTTCTTTGGTTCGGCGATTACAGCGCGAAAGTGCAGTGGACGCTAACGATTCTGATTATTGCATGCTTCGTTGGGTTCATCTCCAGCGCGCGCGAACACATCGTTCATCCGTTGCAGACCATGTCCAATCTGCTCGCTGCATTACGGGAAGGCGATTACTCGATTCGGGCGCGCGGCGCCAGTGGAGACAATGCACTAGGGGAGGTTCTGCTGGAGATCAATTCGCTTGGCGAAACGTTGCGCCTGCAACGTCTCGGTGCTTTTGAAGCGACGGCGCTTTTGCGCACGATCATGGGGGAAATCGATGTTGCGGTTTTCACCTTCGACCCAGAACGGCGTTTGCGTCTCGTCAATCGCGCCGGGGAAGCGTTGCTCGGTCAGCCAATGGACAAATTACTTGGCAAAACGGCAAAGGAACTTGGGCTCGATGCCTGTTACGATGCCGACGAGGACGAACCGCTTACGCTCAGCTTTCCTGGGGGATCCGGTCGATGGGGCGTTCGTCGCAGCACGTTTCGGGAGAAGGGATTGCCGCATGAGTTGCTTGTACTGACGGATCTCAGTCGCACGCTGCGCGAAGAAGAACGCCGTGCCTGGCAGCGATTGGTGCGCGTGCTTGGTCACGAGATGAATAATTCGCTTGCCCCAATTAAGTCGCTTGCCGCCAGCTTGGAATCGCTGCTGCGCCGCGATCCACCTCCGCCGGACTGGCAGGACGATGCGCGCAGCGGATTACACTCCATTGCATCGCGTGCCGATTCGCTCAGTCGTTTCCTGCAGGCTTACACGCGTCTGACAAAGCTTCCGCCGCCTCAAAAACAAGATGTCGATCTTGCTGAACTTGTGCAGCGTGTCGTGGATTTGGAACCAAGGCTAAA
Source organism: Verrucomicrobiota bacterium (assembly GCA_003218815.1). Lineage (GTDB taxonomy): Bacteria > Verrucomicrobiota > Verrucomicrobiia > Chthoniobacterales > UBA10450 > Udaeobacter. The sequence continues at coordinate 6,611 of QHON01000151.1, read as the reverse complement.
CGTCAAGATCGTGGCTGGCCCAAAGAGAAAGATTCATGTCGACGCGGCGCAGATCGAACAGTTGCTGATTAACTTAGTGCACAATGCCGCTGATGCCGCGCTTGAGACGCGCGGAAACGTCGCGATCGGCTGGCGGGAGAAAGAAGATTCGGTTGAGATCGTTGTTCAGGACGAGGGTCCGGGCATTCTCAACACGGCGAATCTGTTCGTGCCGTTTTTCACGACAAAGCCCGAGGGCTCTGGGATTGGTCTGCCGTTGAGCCGCCAGATTGCCGAAGCCCACGGTGGATCGTTGGTGCTAATGAATCGGCGCAGCGGCAAGGGCGCGGAAGCTTTGCTGCGACTCCCGCGCTAACGAAAAGGCTGACGAGGTGCGTCCCGCAATCGGGACGGCGCAGTCCCACAAGCGGAGTAATTAGATGTCCGCCTTTTTTCAGCCACCAAACGTAAGCGCCTGGTCGGACAGGCAATGTGACTTCGTTATCGCCGTTGGCACGAACATTGCAATAGGTGTTGCCGACCAGAAAAACTTTTGAATCCAACAAACTCCCGAAACACATCCTAAAAAAAGTATGAAACCAACCTCCTTAATAGTTCGCGGTCATGCGAGCTTCCCACTGACCGACTACAATTACAATTCGGTCACCATTACCGGTTATCGTGGCCAGTGCGCAAAACCGCTGGCGCCATCTTTCCGCAACATCAGTCGTCAGTACTTTCAACACGAAGCGCGGCATGATTTCGTCGGCGAAGCGGTTTTGTTCGCGATGCTAGTGATCGCCGCGGCTGTGCCGTTAGTGAGCGGAGCCTATGCCGTAATCGACCTTTGTCGGGCTTTCAGTCGGCTTTGATTCAACCGTGATTCCACAGCGACAATCAAAAGAAGGAACAATCGTGCGGCCGGCCGGATTCACACCGACTCTCTCGTCGATGGATGTGCCGCGCGCGGGGGTTGCAGCAAAAAAACGCAAGCGGCGCGTCATTATCATTGCTGCGTCTGCGCTTGGATTGATTCTAATCACGATTGGCATCTCGCGTTTGAAACCGGCGGTGCCGAGCGTCGATCGCTCGACCGTCTGGATCGACACTGTCAAACGCGGACCGATGGTGCGGCAGGTGCGTGGCCTTGGGACGCTCGTTCCCGAAGACATCCGCTGGATTCCGGCAAACACGGAAGGCAGCGTCGAGAAAATTTTGATCTGGCCGGGAACAAAAGTCGAGCCCGGTAACGTTATATTAGAGTTGACCAGTCCGGAACTAGAACAAAGCGCGCATGACGCCGAACTGCAGGCGAAAGCGGCGGAGGCGGAACTGGCAACCATGCGCGCGACTTTGCAGCGCGAATTGCTCGACCAGGAGTCGAAGACAACCGCAGCGCACTCCCAGTACGAGCAGGCGAAAATGGAGCGCGAGACGAACGACCAATTGGCAAAGAACGGCCTCGTGGCGGCGCTCGTTTACAAGACCTCGAAGATCAAGGAAGGGGAACTTGCGAAGAGCGATGAAATCGAGCAAAAGCGTTTGGCATTCGCGCGCGATTCCATCGAGCCGCAGCTGGCCTCGAAACAAGCCGCAGTCGATCAAGCCAACCAATTGGCGAAATTGAAACTCGACCAGGTCGAAGCGTTGCATGTGAAAGCCGGGATGTCGGGCGTGTTGCAGCAATTGCCGGTGCAAATCGGCCAGCGACTCAAGGTAGGTGACAATCTTGCCCGCGTGGCCGATCCATCGAAGCTCAAGGCACAGGTGAAAATTGCCGAAACGCAGGCGAAAGATATTCAGATCAAACAGAAAGCCGCGATCGATACTCGCAACGGCACCGTCAATGGGCACGTCACGCGGGTCGATCCCGCAGTCGAACAGGGAACAGTCACTGTCGATGTTGCGTTCGATGAGGCGCTGCCGAAAGGCGCGCGCCCCGATCTTAGTGTCGATGGAACAATCGAGCTCGAACGTCTCGACAATGTGGTTTATGTCGGCCGCCCAGCGTTTGGCCAGGAGAACAATACCGTAGGAATGTTCAAACTCATCAATGGCACCTCGGACGCTTTCCGGACGCCGGTGAAACTTGGTAAGAGCTCGGTTAACACGATTGAGATTTTAAACGGCCTTCAACCCGGGGATCAGGTGATTCTTTCCGATACCAGCGCATGGGATGCGCACGAACGCATTCGCCTTAACTAGAACAGAACCAATATCAATGAATTCAACATCAACTGCTACCGAATCAATGCAAACTCCTATGACAAACGGCTCGAGTCCTTTGATACGATTGAGTGGGGTAACGAAAGTCTTTCTCACCGATGAAGTGGAAACGCATGCGCTTTCCGGGATTCACCTGGACATTCGCGTCGGTGAGTATATTTCGATTGCGGGGCCGTCAGGTTGCGGCAAGACCACGTTGTTGTCGATTCTCGGCCTGCTCGATACTCCTTCCGGGGGCAGCTATTCGTTGAAAGCGAACGAAGTTGCTAATCTTTCTTTTGCCGACCGTGCGCGGATTCGCAACCGTGAGATCGGATTCATTTTCCAAAGCTTCAACCTGATCGGCGACCTCACTGTTTACGAAAACGTGGAATTGCCGCTGACGTATCGCGGGATGGGCGCGCACGAGCGTAAACAATTCGTCACCGAAGCGCTCGAGCGCGTCGGAATGGGACATCGCGCTAAACATTTGCCAAGCCAGCTCTCGGGTGGCCAACAGCAGCGCGTAGCAGTTGCCCGCGCACTCGCCGGGAGACCGGCTATTCTGCTCGCGGACGAGCCGACGGGGAACCTTGATTCGCGCAACGGCGAAGCAGTCATGGTCCTGCTCAGAGAATTGCACGAAAGCGGCGCGACCATCTGCATGGTCACACACGACGAACGTTTCGCGCAGCACGCCGACCGCACAGTGCACTTATTCGACGGTCGAGTGGTTGAAGACAGGGTCGCGGCCTGATGAAGCGATAAATGCAAGCGCTTCTCCAAGATCTTCGCTTCGGTCTGCGAATGCTCCGGCGGAGTCCGGGTTTCTCCATTCTCGCAATCCTCTGTCTAACACTCGGCATCGGAACGAATGCCGCCGTCTTTAGCTGGATCGAAGGAATTCTGATTCGCCCCTACCCTCTGGTTGCGCACCAGGACCGAATGTTCGCCCTGGGCGGGACAACACGCGGGGCAACGGAAGGTCACGGCCTGTCGTATCCTGACTTTGTCGATTTGGAAAAGAACTCGACGCTTTTCGAATCGTTCATAATTGATCGGATAGTGGGGACGACGTTGAGCGTGGGCGATCGGGCGGAGCGCGCCACGGGCGGAATCGTTTCGGCGAATTATTTCGATGCGCTCGATGTTCGCCCGATGCTTGGCCGCGGCTTCAGGCCGGAAGAAGGCACGGGGCGCAATGCGCATCCGGTCACCGTAATTAGTTATCTAACGTGGCAGGACCGTTACAAGGGCGACCCGGCGATCATCGGCAAAACGCAATATCTGAACGGCGTTCAACACACGATCATTGGCGTCGCGCCGGAAAAATTTCACGGCACCTTCATCGGCTACTCGTTTAACTTCTGGGTGCCGACGTCGATGCAGGAGACATTTGATTCGACCGGCTACAAACTCGAAGACCGCGGAGCGCGCTGGATTGAAAGTTACGCGTTTTTGAAACCGGGGGTTACCCGTCGACAGGCGCAAGCCGAGCTTTCATCGATCGCGCAACGGCTCGAGAATGATTTTCCGGAGACAAACCGGGGACAGGGTTTTGAACTTCTGCCGCTTTGGAAAACACCGTTTAACGCCGCCGGTAATCTGTCGCCTGCGCTGGCAATCACAACTGGGGTCGCATTTTTCGTTCTTTTAATCGCCTGCGCGAACGTCAGTAATCTTCTGCTCGCGCGGTCACTCCTTCGGCGTCATGAAATGACCATGCGTCTCGCGCTCGGTGCTGGGCGCCGGCGTTTGATTAAACAACTTTTCACTGAAGGCCTGCTTCTTTCTCTAATCGCAGCGGCCGGTGGAATCATGGTAGCGTACTGGTGTCGTAACGCTCTCGTGCTGGTGTCTCCATCCCGCACTCCAGGCGTTACAATTGATTATCCCGGACAGCTCGACTGGCGTGTTCTGGCTCTAAGCGTGGCGGTTTGCATCGGATCGACAATGCTGTTCGCGTTGATCCCTGCGATTCAAGCGAGCCATGTCAATCTTTCTGGCGCGCTGAAGAGCGAAGGCGGTGGCCTGGTTGCGGGAAGTGGCAGATCGCGAGTGCGCTCGGTGCTTGTGTTCGTTCAAGTGGCGCTGAGTTTTGTACTCATGGCTGGAACTGGATTACTGCTCCGAAGCCTCGTGCAAATGCAAAATTCCGATCCGGGATTTTCGACACGAAACGTCGTCGTGTCGGCGGCAGATCTTTTTTCTGCCGGCTACAAAGCTGATCGGGCCAAAATTTTTTACGAACAATTGCTCGAGCGCGTCCGGGCACTGCCCGGCGTTCAATCGGCAGCATTGGCGCGGGTTAGGCCTTTCAGCTATACGGTTTACTCGTCAGCACCGCTGGAGATCGAAGGTTATCAGCCGCCGCGCAATGAGCAGATTGCGGCGGATTACAATCAAGTTAGCGAAGGATACTTGGCCACGATCGGAATTCCAATCGTGGCCGGCCGCGAATTCACGCGCAACGATGACGAAAACGCACCACCGGTCGCGATCGTCAATGAAACGATGGCGGCAAAATATTGGCCGGGAAAAGACGCGCTTGGTCACCGTCTCAAGGTGAAAGACAAATGGATGGAGATCGTCGGCGTGGCAAAAAATGCGAATTACCGGACCAAGCTTGAGCAGCCGACGCCATTCTTTTATGTGCCGGTTCGCCAGAATTTTTTCGTCCAAAACGGCTTCCTCATTCGGACGGACCAGAGCGCGGCCGCGATGATGAACGCGCTTGCTCGCGAAATCCACGCTCTCGATCCGAATCTCGCGCTGCTGGACGCAATCAGTTTGCAGCAGCAAGTCGATGTCATGAGTTACACGCAACGCCTGGCGGCAGCGTTGCTGGCGATTTTTGGTGGAATGGCGCTCTTTCTCGCTGCGATCGGACTTTACGCGGTGATGTCCTATTCGGTTTCGCAAGGCACGCGCGAACTCGGCATGCGCATGGCGCTCGGCGCTCGCGCCGACGACGTACTACGATTAGTTATCTCACGCGGTATCCGCCTCACGGCGGCCGGAATCGTTATCGGCGCCGTCGCAGCGCTCACACTTACTCGCTTGATGGGCAATCTGCTTTACAAAGTAAGCCCGCGCGACCCTCTCGCATTCGCGTCGGCATTTGTGATTATGAGTGTCGTCGCGCTGGCCGCATGCTTTTTGCCCGCATGGCGCGCAACGCGGATCGATCCAGCCCAGGCCTTACGTGACCAGTGATGAATATGCTGAAGAAATCACGAGATTCCACGCTCGATGCTACACGCTCATCCGATAGTCGTCCTTGCACGGTGGATGGGCTATTGATCCGCCTTCGCTGCGTCGAGCGCTCTTATTCAGTTGGGCGCAGCCAGTTTTTTTACGTTCTGCGCGACATCATTCTCGAGATTGCGGAGGGAGATTTTGTTTCGATCATGGGTCCGTCGGGCGCAGGCAAATCGACGCTGCTGCATATTCTGGGCATGCACGATCACGCCTGGAGCGGTGAATATTTCTTCGGCGAAACCGCAGTGCATCATTTGAAACCGAAAGAACGTGCCACGCTGCGGAACGAGCAGATCGGCTTCGTATTTCAGCAGTATCATTTGCTGGATGACCTCACGGTTTACGAGAACCTTGATATTCCGCTGTCCTATCGCCGCTACAGCAAGAGCGAGCGCGCGGCCCTCGTCGCGGGCATGCTCGATCGTTTCCAAATTGTCGCAAAAAAGGATTTGTATCCGCGCCAGCTTTCCGGCGGACAGCAACAACTGGTCGGCGTTGCGAGGGCGATTATCGCCGGACCGAGACTTCTACTCGCAGACGAGCCGACGGGAAATCTCCACTCCAGTCAAGGCGAAAAGATCATGGAGCTGTTTCGCAAGTTAAATAACGAAGGCATGACCATCATTCAGGTCACGCACTCCGAGAAGAATGCCTCCTACGGCAAACGTGTCATTCAACTGCGCGACGGCTGGATCGTGAAAGGAGAACAATGATCGCTGATCTAAAGTTCGCTCTACGCCAGCTTCGTAAATCGCCGGGATTTACGATTGTCGCGGTGCTGACGCTTGCGCTCGGCATTGGACTGAACACGACGATCTTTAGTCTAATCAACGATCTGTTTCTGCGCCGGCTGCCGTTCAAGGAACCATCGCGCATTGTTCACCTCGACAACGGCGACAAGGCGCGCGATTTGGCGGATGTCGGAATATCGGCGCCGCGTTACCAACTTTATCGCAACGCTCAGACGCTTTTCGACGGCCTCGCCGCCGAGAATTCCTCCACCCAGAATTCTTCTCCGTTCACGCTGACCGGACTTGGCGACCCTGTCCAAATTTTTGGCGGCCGATTGACCTCCAACTATTTCGATTTGCTGGGCGTTCGCCCAATTCTTGGCCGCAATTTTCTGCCGGAAGAAGAGGAAAGCGCCGACGTCGCATTGATCACGA
>QHON01000211.1 GCA_003218815.1 Verrucomicrobiota bacterium | reverse complement strand
AGAAGTAAAGCAGACTGACGGGTGGCTTGAGGGACGACACGTGGAAGTGCGCGTCACGCCGGAGCGAAGCCCGGTTGCAAACTACGGGTTCGACGTTACGCCCAGGCGCCTGGTGACCGGACTGATTACCGAGCGAGGCGTGTGTGAAGCGAACGAGAAAAGTATCCGCGCGCTTTTTCCCGAGCACGCGCCGTGAGCGAATACATAAAGTTCACGTGCGAACACTCGGCTACAGAGATCAGTCCGTTCGGCGGTTTTGCCGAATTGAACGCATACCGGCGGAGACTTCTCCAGCTCCGACTGATCGGTGTGGATGTAAATGGCATTGGGTTCGGCAACCTGAGCATAAGAGACGGCACGACCAACAATTTTTATATTACGGGTTCGGCGACTGGCGGAATGCCCGAACTGACGCTGGCGGATTGCGCGAGAGTGGTGGCTTACGATTTCAAAAGAAACTGGCTCCGATGTGAGGGATCCGCGATCGCTTCGTCGGAGTCGCTGACGCACGCCGCGGTTTACGAATCGGATGCAAAGGCCGGGTCGGTTATTCATTCCCACGACTCAAAGCTGTGGGGAGCCCTTCTAAATCAAGCTCCGACAAGCTCGAAGGCCGCTGATTACGGGACGCCCGAGATGGCCTACGAAGTAATGCGTCTCTTCAAGCGTACCGATGTGCAAGACAGAAAGATTCTTGTCATGGCCGGACACGAAGGAGGTATTATAGTCTTCGGCAGAGATCTCGAAGAGGCGTTCGCTGTTCTACTGCGCGAGCGAAAGGAAAGTGAAGAGGTTGAGAAGTTGAAGGGAAACGACGGCAGCGCTCACTATTGATACTGTTCTTCCCACTTTACGCCGTCGCGGCTTTCTCAGGTTTGCGCCATCGATATTGCTCGACTCCCGCCCGCTTGATTCGCGAGCAAGCGAAGCCGCTACAGCTCTCTCCCGTCTATTCGTGCGCCTTAGAGGGTAGGCGTAGGAGTAGCAGTCGGAGTCGGAGTAGGAGTAACAGTCGGCGTGGCGGTAACAGTGGGAGTAGGAGTAGGAGCGATCACAACGGTTGTTGTGCTTGTGCCTTCTTCGGGCAGTTTTCTATAGGTTATGAAGAGCGTTGCACCCAGGACCGGTGCCACTGTCACCTGAGCCGGACCTGCTATTATCACTCGGTTGATGATTTCCGGCGGATTTTGCGAAGCACCCCCGGTGCTCGAATCAATCCGGCTGGCGGTGAGAACATTGGCGGTTTGACCAGTTTGACCAGTTTGCTCAGTTTGCCCAGTTAGCGTCACCGTAACCACACCGCGATCGACGCCCCCTTCTTGCGTAAAATTCGACACCTTAAGAAAGTGATTGTCGGGAACTGTGATCATCAGCGGCGAACTCGTAATGATGCGGCTTTTGAATTCCCCGGCAAAGGCAAAGGTTGTGGTACCAAACAGAACGCAAGCAACCAAATATCGCCGAAAGAGGATTTTCATGGTTTGAAGATAGGCGTTCTCAAGGCGTCGGCCAATTGGAATTGGCGTTTGCCGAAGGTCAAAGTGTAAAAATCGCATCTATCCCTGCCGGATAAACTCCATGGTCCAGTTGGTTTCCCACGTCTTCCCACCGTCGGCCGAAAACGCTTGTTCCCAGCGGCAGGCATTTGGGCTGTTCACGGTCCAGACGAAGCGGTTGAAGATATGCCTGCCTTCGAATACTTCCTGCGAGAAAAACTTGCCGCGCGAACCATCGAACTTGCCTACCATTGGCACGTCCAGCGTCCCAGGGCTGCTGCTCGCCACCCAATAGATGCTCCACTCCCGCGTGGCCGGATTGTAGAGACGGACCGTCACGGCTTGAACACGGCCTGAAGCACGATTCATCGTAAGTTCGTCCATGTTGCCAAGACCATCCAGGATAGAGCGCACTTCGCTGGTGCCTTCGAACTCTTCCCACTCGATGCAGCCTTTTAGCCGCTCCTTCAGTCGCCGGTGCCGTATCTTCCAGCTGCCAATGAGGAAATCGAAATCCTTCCGGCCATCGCGTTCGCCAGGCTCGTTAGTTGGAGGTTGCTTCATCTGCTTGCGGCGTGAGGAAAATCGCCCTTTTCCGAGAAGGTCAACGCGGAAAAGTGCGACCGCAACCAGCAAAGCTCTGTGAAGCGGAGTTAATGCATTCAGCCACGCAGTTGCGACCGCGCTGTGGGTGACAGCTTCAATACTTCCGGCGCGCTCCTAAGATAGTGTGCCAGTCCCTTCAAAACTTCGCTGCGCCATTGCTCAGATCGAGACAGAGCGGCTCCATAATTTTCGTATGCCACCGAATCCTGGAAAATTGAGAACCAGACAAAGACATTCTCGCCCTCCCGCACCGGCAGAGCCGGGAAAGTGTTTTCGCTATTTTCCGTTACAAAATATGCAGAGACTGCCCCGCCAAAACTTTTCGCCACAGGCTTGAGTGCGTGCTCGAAGAAATCCACAAAATCGGCAGTTACAGGAGCCTCAAAATAATAAATCGTCGCGACGATCAGACTCGAGGGGACTTTGTCTGTGTCGACAGGAGGACGCTTCATATTTTCAAGCGAGAAGCCGGACACAGGAGTTGCCGGGTGCAGCAACAGGACATTGTCGGAGTCAACCATGGTGGCATTGGCAGCTTCCCGGTGCGCTTTCCAAACAGGCCCTCCATAAAAATCCTGTAATGCCTTCGCACGTGAGGCCATATCCCGAAAGCCTCGCAGCCAAACAAAGCGATCCGGATCATCAACGTCTCTAAATTGACCGATGACCTTTATTCTGATCGCCTCCTGCGGCTCGATAAATTCCCGATCGAATAGATCGATCAAGACATCGCGCTTCCCAGGGTGAAGCGTGTATTGCCTGAGCTCAACGATAGGACAGCAGAGCTGCTCTTCCTTCAAACACTCTGAGTTTGGTTCGGCCACTGCTTCTTTAAACATTACCCGAGGATGCGGGAATTGCTGTCAATTTAGTCCCTGTTCGAGGAGGCGATGAGGATCAACGATAGACCGCTCGTAAGAATCGCACATCGGAGACTCGCCATTTGGCTGGACCCATTCGGGATGTTGGATCCGGAGATCGTCGTGAATCTGTTGCCGCAGCTCGGTGTAAGTGTGGATTTGGTGAGGAACGGCCGTTGGCTTGGTGAAAGATTCAAGTGTGGCGGAGGATGGTTTGTTTAACTTGCCTTGTCGAAGAGCGCGCTTTCTTTTGAGACTAACGAATTTCATAAACGGCCTTTTATTTGGGGTTGACCGCTCCAAATCCGCGCGGAACGAGGAACCATCCTCACGAGGCGCTTTCAACGGCGGCCTCGCTTCGGTCGACTCGGGGCTCCAGTTGAATCTGGAGATCGCGCTAAGCGGTGTCTCAGCGAAGGTTAAGCCTCCCAACCGGCTTTTCAGTCCGCCGAAAGTGCGTTGAGACGTCGGGTGACGTAATCAAAGGTTCTTACGTGATTTGCGGTATCGTGTCAAGCCCTTTTTTTTCAGTCTACGACGCGATTGGACACGTGACTGAAACTGAGGCAAAGAAACTAGCCGATTTTACGAAAAGGTTGCGCGGGCGGTGATTGCCCTGGCTCAAGGAAAAATATTCGAAACTCGCGAACACATGAAGGGACGAAAACAAGATTCCAAAGGCCACCAGCACTCTAGAGTGCTGATCCTCGTGGATGAATCGAACGTCGGGAGTTCCGTTCGAACCGCGGGCCGTGGTCTGGATTGGTTGAAACTTCGCGAATTTCTGGCTGGACCAAACACAGGGCGGGAACTGATCGAGATGGTGGTATACGCCGGACTGCCACCTGCGATCCCGGCCTGGCAGGAGGAGCGGGACAAGAAGAACAAATTCATGTATTGGTTGCGCTCCAATGGTTTCATGGTCGTAACCAAAGATGGCGCGCCGGCCGAAGAGGGACATTACAAGGCGAACGTTGACGTGATGATGGCAATCGATGCGCTCGAGCTTTCTGTCGAGATGCTGCCCGACGTTGTCATTCTTGTGACCGGTGATGCCGATTTCGCTTATCTCGCCATCAAGCTGAGGCGACGCGGAATCCGCGTGGAAGTCGCCTCGGTCGCCGCAAATCTCGGAAACACATTAAGATCGGCCGCGAATGCTGTAATCGATCTGGCCCCGTTGTTCAGGACGTTCGATATAATGAAAGTCCAGGATTTGCCGGCAGCGACATCGCCTCGGCCGCAGCAGCGTAGGCGACGACTGCGGTTTCGCCCGCCAGCGTCGCAAACCGTCTAGTCGCGCTCTCAGCTAGGCTGAGAAATTACGGCCTCGCGCCGGATGATCAGCGGTTCCTTAGTCGTTTCGGCTGAGAGCCGGAAACTTTCGCCGGACAACGGGGCTATTTGAGCTTTGCCAGAACGCCTTCCATTTCCTGCTTTCGGAATGCGCGCAGGGTCTGGCTCTTGACGTTGCCCATTGAACCGACCTTAAGCAAAAAGGCGCTCATCGTCTCGTCATCGGGCGCTTCGAATAGCACCACTATGTCGTACGCGCCCATCGTCCAGAATTCCTCGATGATCTTCATGCCCATTTTCTCGGCCTCGCCTATCGCCGCGTCCCCGCGTTTGACGGTATCCTTAACGTTGCGGATGCCCTGCTCGGTAAACTGAATAAGACTAATATACATTGCCATAAATCGTTCCTTTCGTTTGAGGTTTCGGTTGAAAGACTATGGCGGCGTCTGCCTGTGTGCAAAAGCAACGTGCCGGACGTTCAGTGCCATCACAGAGTGCTTTTCGGCTGGCACGCTGGCCTCTACACTGAATTTGTTCGATGGATCCGTTCAGTTATCTCTCGGTTCTGATTTCCATTGTCCTCGCCTTGGGCATGACTCGCGTGCTCCAAGGTTTGGGCGAAATGCTGCAAGCGCGCTCACATCGACGCGTCTATTGGGTCCATGCGCTGTGGGTCCTGAACATTTTCCTCTTTCTCGTCGTTGCCTGGTGGGTTTTCTACCGCTGGCGCTTTGAACAGAATTGGACCTTTTTCCTTTTTGTTTTCGTCTTGATCTCTCCGACCATTCTTTATCTCTGTTCGTTGCTTCTCTTTCCGCGTGAAGGCGACGTCTCCGTAAAAGATTACAAGACGCACTATTACGCAAATCATCGCGCCTTCTTCACCGTCTTCGCGTTGTTTGTGCCGGTCGATGTTGTCGATACACTCCTGAAAGGCGTCCCGCATTTCGTCGCGCAAGGCCCGCAATACGTTGTCTCGGGTGTCATCCTGTTTTCAATAACGGTGGCGGGTGCGATCACACGGAACGAGACATATCACAAGGTTTTAGCGATCTATTGCCTCTGCCACATCGTCTGGATCAGTTTTGCGATCTTTCACAC
>QHON01000150.1 GCA_003218815.1 Verrucomicrobiota bacterium | reverse complement strand
CCCAGTGTACGCCAGTACGATCCAGCTGCAGAAGCACCTGTGAAATAATTCACGAGCCCGATCACCATGACTGCTAGCGTCATGATCCACATCAGCTTTTTTGACTGGCGCAGGAGATCGTCGCGAAATATCGCCACACATCCGCCGATGGCGAAGGCATCGGCCTGACACAACAACGACGAATACGCAAAAATGGGTGGACGTACTGCGCCGCCGTAAAGGGAAGGCACAATTAGTCGTAGAATCGGGGCCAGAACAATCCAAGCTGGCACGACCTTTTTCAGCCACTTCATTGGCAGAAAGAAAATCAGCCATGGCCATATTACGTAGAACTGTTCTTCTACTGATAGCGACCAGAGATGAGCAAACCAGACTCCGCCCGCTAGGTTCGCAATCGTCTGGTAGCGGTTGAAAGTGAATGTCGCAATATAAATCCAGTAACGGCCCAAGGAGGAACCGCCAGCGAACGAACGCGAAAAAGTAAAATAAAGTGCGACACTAATCGGAAAAAAGACGAAAAACGCCGGCAGGATCCGGAAGGCTCGCTTGAGGTAGAATCGACCGAAGTACTGGCCGATCGGGAGTTCTCTTATCTTTAAAAGACCGTCAGTGATGAGGTAGCCGGAGAGCGCGAAAAATATCCACAGTCCTATCCAACCAAACTGAATATAGTATGATGCCGGAAAGACGAAGTGATCGGCAAAAATCAAAATCACGCCAATCCCACGCAAGCTATCGAGCGATGCCAAATGTTTTTTGCCAGTGTCCATCGTGTTTTGTTTAAACGAACTGTGGGCGCTTGCGCGGCCAACTTCTGACGATCAATTCGCACATCTTATATTTTGATACGATGACAATTTGCGCCGGTTGGGGCAACCACTTTCAGCCTGCAACCCTCGAGAATGCCGTGTCACCGGGGGGCTGGTCAAAACTGGAAATAGATGAATGGTGTTGTACCGGTAACCGGAAACAGCTCCAGTGCTAGGAATGCGCACGCGTACGCCGGAATCTGGATGCGCGCCGGGGCCAGGGCCAATCGGTCAATGAACTGACTACGTTCCTGGGCAACCGCTAAAAACAAAGCCACAAACAAGAGCGCGATCGTGTCGGTCGTTAATAGGAATTCGCCAGCCATATGTTGAAAACCGAACATTGCACTTAAGATGGATCCACTGTCCTGGAGAGTCCTGGCACGAAAGAACGCAGTACTCACCACGAACGATAAAGACATCAGCCCAACACTAAACGGCACGAAATAGCGTTTTCCCATAACCTGGGCGACCGCTGTCCCTGTCGTTGCCCGATGGAAGAGACGGTAGCCGATTAATAAAACACCTTGGTAAGCTCCCCAGAGAACAAACGTCCAGTTCGCCCCATGCCATAATCCCACGAGCACCATGACCACCATGAGGTTTTGGTATAAAGTGAATCGCCCTTTCCTCAGTCGGCTGAGCGGCATAAATAAATAGTCCCGTAACCATAAGGAGAGCGTAATATGCCACCTCTGCCAAAAGTCGGCGGGGTTCCTAGCTAAGCCTGGGCGGGCAAAATTCAGGGGAAACTCAAAGCCTAGTAACTTAGCGCAACCCCGGGCTATATCTGTATACCCGGAGAAATCGAAGAAAACCTGGTAAGCGAACGCAAGGCCGCCTGTCCATGCAGACAGCCAGCCTGGGTGCGCGGTCGGATCATTAAAGTAGTTGTCGGCAACCACCGCCAATCGATCGGCAAAGACCGTTTTTTTTAGAAGACCGGAAAGAATAAGGACAATTCCGCTTTGGACGACGATCGCTGCGGGTCGGCGCCAGAGTTGAATTTGAGAGATGAATTGCCGAGCACGTATGATCGGACCCGCAATCAAATGTGGGAAGAAGGCGATAAAGAAAGCATAATCGATGAAGTTCCTGACAGCCTTCATCTTTCCCCAATAGACATCAATCGTATAAGACAGGCTGGCAAACGTGTAGAAGCTGATTCCGACAGGAAGAATAATTTGTAAGATCACCGATGACTCAGGCAAATGGAGCAATGCGGCCAGCGAACCCGCGAAGAAGTTGTAGTATTTAAAAAAACCGAGAAACCCCAGATTGACTACCAGGCTGACGATCAGTAACAGCCTTTTCCGCCTGGCATTCGCCATCTCCAGTAGGATTCCCAGGAAATAGTCAACGACGGTGGAAGTAAGGATCAGCACGATAAAGCGTGGGTCCCACCACATGTAAAAGACATAGCTGGCACACAAGAGAAGCAGCTTGCCCACACGAAACGGAACGCTGTAAAAGAGCACCGCGACGATCAAAAAAAAGATCCAGTACTGAAAGCTGTTAAATAACATGAGGGAGAGCTAGGTTCCCAGCTAGTTGGGATCGGAGGCGAGATGCCTAGAATCAATCGGTTGCAGGCGTTTGACCAATTCGGCCACTAATCGCGCGGTAAACTTCTGCCGCCCTTTGGAGTTAAGATGGAGGCCATCAAAATAATATTCGGGGGCCTCAAGAAAATCAAACATATGCTCTGGAAGCATGAGCACCGATTTATCATTCATGGCTATAGTGCCGAAAAACGTGCGGTAAGCCATAGACAATTTCGAAAACCCACCAAATGGGCCACGCGGCGCAGGCATAAGAATAATTGCAGTTTGACTGGCAGAGTAACGCTGCAGGATTCGTTGGATCCAATGACGCTGAAGTTTCGCCAAATGTTGTGTCCGTGTCTCCGATTCCGATGGCGGTCGCAGGCTGTACCTAATCGTATCTCTCTGGAACTCGGTCAACCGTGGCGGGAACGTTACTTGACCTGTCTTTGGATTATAGGAAGTACCGACGATGTCATCATCTCGCCCCTCATAGGCGGCGCGTTCGTGTTTGTTTTCCGGCAGCCTGACGTTTCGTACACGCTCGAATGGATGTTCGAGAAGACTCGCTATATCAGCCTGATATGCCGAGCCTCGAAGTATGGATCCGGTAAAAGCTCTGAAGCGATCCGGCCACTGCTCAAAACCAGAGGCAAATTCAAAGCAATCCCCATAGTGCAGAACTGGAGCGGCCATAGAAATTCTCAACGCGGGTTTGCTCGTAGGCATAACCATAGGGAACACAATCGCGGTATAACGGTGCGCCGCAGGATCAACCTCTCGAAGCGCATAGTACCATATGTCGATAGATGAAGCTGCCTCCGCAACACTCAAAAACTTGAAACCGGCCTCGGAGCCTAGCTTATCGGCAGCCGCGGCGGAGAACCCTTCCGCGATCCGCGAATCCCCAACGACAAGTACCTCCTTTAAGCCGGATGAGACGCGTTGCTTCTCGGCCCGCGTGAGCATCGCCATTCTCCCGGCATACGAAGCTGGGGCCAAGATCGATGCGTACAGCCCTGTATGGAAGATCACACCATCGAGACAAGTGAACACGGCCACGCCGATCAGCAAGTTCCGGGCGACGTGAAGTTGTCGAGGTGAAGTAGAAGGCTCAGCACGAAATCCCTTGGGAATTGCTCCCGGAGCACTGAGGTAAATCGCAACGTACAAAACTGCTACCACGACTACACCCAACACCCATCGCACCGCCCTCCTCTGCCATAACGCATCGAGTGGAGAGACTTGGGGCGCTGAGATTCCAGAAACAGTTACGCTCGCGAGCAATGTCTGGCGCTCCAGCGTGGCAGTAATACTAGGAGGGTGTTTGACGGATTTGGTACCGTTGGCGGTCACGATCGGTTGTACGACTCCTCTTCCCGGAGACGGAGACCCGAAACAAGTGGCGACACAGATGACGCACAGAAGCAGCAATATATACGCGGTTCTCGATCTAGATGAAGTCGCGAGCGGCGCTCCTCCGCAGAACGACGCGCGATTGGTGGAAAAATTATCCATCATCCTTATGGTGAAATATGCTGTAAAACAGTCCCAGCACGATCAAAAAAAGATCCAGTATTAAACACTAGTGAATAACATTACGGACGGCTGCTTTGCGGCTATTCGGGGTCAGAGGCAAGGTGCGTAGAATCAGCGGATTGCAATCGCGTGACTAACTCCGCTACCACTGCTTCAGTAAATTTCTGCCGGCCTTTTCCGTTTAGATGGTAGCCGTCAAAATAATATTGGGGGCTCTCGAGAAAATCGAAGGTATGCTCTGGAAGTAAAAGAATTGGTTTGTGGACCGCGATGCCGCCAAAAAATGTACCATAAGCCAAAGAAAATTGCGATCCCCCACCAAATGGACCACGCGGCATAGGCATAAGTATGATTGCGGTCGGACTGCCTGAATAACGGTCTAGGATCCGTTGGATCCAAACACGCTGAAGTTCCATTAAGTGATGCGTCGCCGATTGCGAAGGCGGCGCTAAGCTATACCTAATGGCTTCCCTCTGAGCCTCCGTTAGCCGCGGTGGGAATGTTATTTGACCCGTTTTTGGATCATAGGAGGTGCCCGTGATGTCGCTATCGCGACCCTTATAAATAGCGCGCGCAGCGAGTCTTTTTTGCCCTAGTTGAATGCTTTTTGCGCGCACGATCGGATGTTCAAGAAGATCGACAACATCAGATTGAAGGGCAGATCCTCTAAATATACATGCTGTAAACGCTCTAAAGCGATCCGACCATTGCTGAAAACCGGACGGAAAATCAAAACAGTCGCTATAGTGGAGAAGCGGGGCAGCCATAGAAATTTTGAAAAGTTGGATGTGGCTCTGTTCCGAGCCATAACCATAAGGAATAACGATCGCGGAGTAACGGCGCGCAGCAGGATCAACTTCTCGAAGCGCATAGTACCATATGTCGATAGATGAACCTGGCTCCGCTAGACTCAAGAACTTGAACCTGGCCGCGGAGCCTAGCTTATCGGCAGCCGCGGCGGAGAACCCTTCCGCGATCCGCGAATCCCCAACGACAAGTACCTCCTTTAAGCCGGATGAGACGCGTTGCTTCTCGGCCCGCGCGAGCGTCGCCATTCTCCCGGCGTACGAAGCTGGGGCTAAAATCGACGTGTACAATCCTGTATGGAAGATTGCTCCGTCGAGACAAGTGAACACGGCCACGCCGATCAGCAAGTTCCGGGCGACGTGAAGCTGTCGAGGTGAAGTAGAAGGCTCAGCACGAAATCCCTTGGGAATTGCTCCCGGCGCACTGAGGTAAATCGCAACGTACAAAACTGCTACCACGACTACACCCAACACCCATCGCACCGCCCTGCTCTGCCATAGCGCAGTGAGTGGAGAGACTTGGGGCGCCGAGATTCCAGAAACAGTTACGCCCGCGAGCAACGTCTGGCGCTCCGCATCTCCACAAAGTTCGAAAACGTAGCTACCGACTCCAATCCACGACAAGACTCGGCTCCCTTTGGAAGCCGTGGCAAAAAGACCCGGTTTTCCGCCATTCACGGACACGAAAACAAAGCCCACCGACTGATCTCCTGTGTCCCACCGAATCTCGGTGCTACCGCGTTCGATGTTAATTGCGACGCGCTCCGGCGTTGCGCTGATACTGGGGACGCGCTTGCCATGATTGGCCCGGTCAGCGGGGGTTGCGATCGGTTGCGCCACTGCTCCCTCTACAGATGGCGACGGCAGCCACGCGCCAATCCAGATCGCGAGCAAAAGGAGCACAAATGCCGGACTCGATCTGGCCGAAGTCTTGCCTGGCGATTTTGCGCAGAACGAAGGAAGATCGGCGGAGAAATTAACTATCATTCTTTTTATCGTGAAGTGAGACCTTCGAATCCGCAAAACGGGATACTTAGGGGCAAGCTGAAGTCTCTCGATGGGCTGTCACAATTGTACCGATAGCTTCTGCAGCAAGAAATGGAATCAAGTGCATTCGAGAGAACAACAAACGAATATACTCTTTCGCTACCCGCCGAGCATGCATAGGCTGATATTTCACCATGCCTCGCCAAAAACGCAAGAAAAGGGCGGAAAAACCACGATAAACGCCGCGTCGGAGGAGGTATTTGGCACGATGGACGCAGGTCCAATTATCGGCGTCCAGGCCGTTATTTATCCGTCGGTTATTTAGCCGCTTACTGTTGGCAATCCAATGATTATCCATGACAACGAGCCGTGCGTGTTGGCCGGGCACGTTTATTGAGCATCGGCCCGGTTATCGCTATGTTCCCTGTTTAATAACTTGATGACCGCCGTTAACAGTGCACAGCCTCTCGTTTTTGAGGCGTTTTTCATGGAGCGGATCTGGGGGGGGCGGCGACTCGAAACGCGCTTCCGCAAACGACTGCCCAAGGGAATGTTGATTGGCGAATCATGGGAGATTGTCGATCGCCCGGAAGCACAAAGCCTTGTCCGCGACGGCCCTCTGCGCGGTCGGACCCTGCACGAACTTTGGATGGAAGATCGAGAGGAGATTTTTGGAGATATTCCCGATACCGCACGCTTTCCTCTTGTTGCAAAATTGATCGATGCGCGTGAAGAGCTTTCGCTGCAAGTGCATCCGCCATCGCGAGTGGCAAAAGCTTTGGGTGGCGAGATGAAAGATGAGATTTGGTACGTCCTTGATGCGGTGCCGGATGCTCAAATCTACGCTGGTCTGCGCCGCGGCGTTACCCGGGCACAATTCGAAGCTGCGCTGGAAAACAGCACCGTCGCGGAGTTGGTGCATCGCATCTCGGTGAAGGGCGGAGATGCGATTTTCATGCCGAGCGGACGTTTACATACGATGGGCCATGGAATTTTAGTCGCCGAGATTCAACAGAATAGCGACACGACTTATCGCGTATTTGATTGGAATCGGGTCGGCACAGATGGGGAGCCCCGGCTCTTGCATGTCACTGAGGCCATGGAGTCGATCGATTTTACCGATATCGAGCCCGACCTGATCCAGCCCAGAGGAGAAACGCTGGTTAGTGATTCCGTGTTCGTCGTGGAAAAGTGGGATCTCAGTTCCGAACGTGAAGCCGCGCCGCCGGGCAAATTCGCGATCCTTCTTTGTTTGGACGGCGAGATCGACTGCGCCGGATTGAAATTTAAGCCGGGCGATTTTTTTCTTGTCCCTGCGGCCCTACAAGATCGAAATCTTCATCCACGCGATGCAGGCACATCGTTGCTTCGGACGATGCTGCCAGAATTATAGTGCAGTCCTGCCACCCGCCATGACACAGCTGATACACCCCACCTATGGCTGAGCATTCTTTTGCGCGGTTACAAATCGCCGTCGAAAAAATCACACGCGCAGCCAGATCCGATGGCGCACCTGATCGTTTAGGATCGGCCTCAGGTGGGATTTTTCTGGCTGCATCTCCAACCGACTAGCCGACGAAAGAATCGTTCCTGCTCCGCAGACAACTGCGCAGAAGAGAACAACGATCGTTTTGGTTGTACGAGTCACCCAACCTTATCACATGCGTTGGGATTCCATAAGTCAATACCGAAAGGAATCCCCTGTGGCTCCCTGTTCGAGCCAATACACTCATCTGGCAGCCTCAGCCAAACGTCGTAGATATTGAAAACTGTAAATACCGGTGCCGTGTCCGTCGCGCCATCGTGGTTGCACAGCATAGCCACCCACGATGCTGAAACCGACAAGAGCAAAGCTCTCCTTGGAATAAGTCAGATGCGGACGAGAGATGTTGCCCAACACGTCCGGCTCGCCACCGCACGCCGCGCATGGACACGCGCGACGGAGAAATTGCAAATCGAAATAGGATTCCGTCCCGTCATTCCAATGAATCGCAAGTTCATTTCCGATTTGTTGAACATTGGTTGGTTCTAGACGCATGAATTATCGCGATCCTGCCACAACGTCGATCTTGATAGCAATCTGCAATCCATTTGGAGGGAATCCCCCTCCGCCGTGTTCCGAGATTTGGGACGACACGCGGATCGGCCACAAATCATTTGCGCTTTGGGCGTTGGCGCTCGCCAAAAATCGCCGTGCCGACGCGCACCAGCGTCGCGCCTTCCTCGATCGCGACAGTGAAATCGTTCGTCATCCCCATGGAAAGGCGCGGAAGTTTCAGGTCGAACTCCTTTTCGAGCGCGTCACGCAATTCGCGCAACTGCACAAAAAAGGTTCGCGAGGCTTCTGCCTCCTCGGCGAGCGGCGGAATTATCATCAAACCCTCGATTGACAATCGCGGCAATGCGAGCAGCGATTCCATTTCCGCGCGTACCGTTTCCGGTTTGAAACCGAACTTACTCCCCTCACCTGCCACGTTCACTTCGAGTAAGACCCGTGGATGCATTCCGTCCTCGTCCGCGATCCGGTTTATCTCCTTCGCCAACGCAAACGAATCGACGCTATGGATTAATTCGAACAACGGCAGCGCTTGCCGGATTTTGTTCTTCTGTAAATGACCAACGAAGTGCCAGCGAATTGCTGAAGGCAGCTCGGGAATTTTTGCGCGCGCTTCCTGGACCCGACTTTCGCCGAACAAAACCTGCCCGGCTTCGTAAACCGCGTGCACCTTCTCGGCGTCGTGGGTCTTGGAAATCGCCACGAGCTCGATTTCATCAGGCGAGCTTCCCGCTTTTCTCGCCGAATTGGAGATTTGCATGAGGACGCGTTTGAGATTTGCGGCGAGATCGTCCATGGGCTAGAGAAAGTTGAAACTAGCAGAGCTTTCGGCCGGAATGCAAAAACCGCGAAGGTTTTGAAATTGCCTAACCGCGCTTCCTGAACGATTGGCATGCAGCACCGCCATTCACGAATTTTCTGCCACTGCAGTTGGGCCGCTAGATTTGAAGCAGGGCAGATTGCTTAGCTCAATATTAGCTGGCAAATGAGCTGGTTCCTGCGTAGAACGAGTCGATCATGAAACGCTTTTCACTCCTGGCCGCACTTATCGTCGCCCTTGTTTACTCCAATCTTTCCGCGCAAACAAAGATCGATTTACAGCCCAGCGATAGCATCCTTAGCATTCTGCAGCGAAACACCGGACAGACTGTCGAGCTGCGTTTGAAATCCGGAGAGAAGATCGGCGGAAAAGTGGAAAAGATTGTGGACAAACTCGTTTATCTTTCGCAGCTGACTGGTGCCGAGTACTACGACGCTGTCGTCGATACGGCGGACGTGTCCGCTGTCGTTATTCGAAGAAACAAATAGCGGCTTCAATCTTCTAAAAACAGGCCGCTCGGGCATCGGCAGTTTCGTTTTGCGTGGTCACCTCTCTTGCTGTTGCGATCACGCATAGGCGTTCAAGTCGAGGCGAAGAATGAAGCACCAAAAAATGGCTCAATGCGGGCCCTGAATTGCCTTCGGCGAGCAAGGCTGGATGAGGTTACAGATTTTGGATTGTAATCTGAACGCGCGAGCCAGAATACTGACATCATGAACCTCACCAAAAACATTGGCATGCTTCTGCTCGCGGTTTATCTGATCGTCGATGGCCTTTTAGGGTTCGGCCTACAACTTGGAGCATTCATTTTCCTGTTGTACATCGTGGCACTGGCCGCCGGTGTCTTTATTCTCATCGGCAAATAGCGCGTCCTGGCCGATTTGCGACAAAGGGTCTCGCCGACTAAGCGAGCAATTCCATCATCTGCCGGGCGAGTTTTGGACCGGTCCCAGCTTCTTCATGTTTGAAATAAATGAAAACATCATCCCAGCCGTGTTGTGCGCGAACGAACTCAACCCAATGTTCGATGTCGATCTTAGAATAATCTTCGCGGCGCAATCGCAGATAGCCCCAGGTTGCTGTTGAAACTTTTGGCGCCGTCAACTTTTCGCTGTCGGCGATGCAAAGCGCTGCTTTGGTGGCTTGCAGTAAATCAAAAACTTCCTGGTCGAACCATGATTCGTGACGAAACTCGAACGCGGCGCGCATTCCGCCGGGCAGACCATTGACAAAATCGCCGAGGATAAAGGTGTCTTTCTTGAAATTAGGCGGGAGTTGAAACAGCACCGGACCCAGTTTCGCGTCGAGCGCTGACACGACGTCGTAAAAATATCGCAGCGTATCGGCGCAATCACGCAGCTTCGACCAATGTGTGATCTTTTGCGGGGCTTTGAGCGCAAACCGGAAGGTCTCCGGCGTCAGGTGCTTCCAATTATCGATCGTTTTCGCGGCGGGGATGCGATGGAACGTGTAATTAATCTCTGTGGTGGCAAGATGTTCCGCATAAAATGGCAGCATCTTCGCCGCCGGCAGATCTTCCGGATAAAAAGTTCCTTTCCATTCGGCGTATTGAAAGCCGGAAGTGCCAATCCACGGCTTCACCCAATAGCTTCCTCCACGGTAAATAACCTTAGCTTTGCTTTCACCAAAACCCCTCTGACTTTTCGCGAAATGCCGTGACGCCCTTTACGACCTTGTTGTTGCCCCGCGCAGTTTTCTTCTGCGAAACTCCATCGCCAGAAGTGCTGCTATTGTAAGAATATCACTGGTGACATGAGTCGCACGGACGCTTCCATAAGTGGCCGGAGTAAGAGTCGGCTCGAGGAGATCACGCACTTGCTTCGAGTTAGCCGGGGCGCCCCCGCTTGAATCGAACTGTTTAATCGCTTGGAGCGTGGCAAATCGCTGCGCCGTAACGTCGTGCATGGCATCAAGATTCTTGTACGCGAATAAGGCGAAGAGAATCGACACTAGCGCGGTCGTGATCGCCGCCGGTTGTTTGCGCATTGATGAGAAGGCGAGCAAACCGCCAACGATGATAACGTAAAGATTCCAGTACGCTTGCATGGCGTTGGCGCGCTCGAAATAAAGCTGAATAAGTTCGTTGTAGTTCATAGGCTTGGATGGCACTGCATTATTGCGATTCCGTTTTCTTGACGCGAGAAGAAACGTCACCGATCGACAAGCGAGCGCCCAAGGTGATGTTCGAGCTGCGACAAAGCGAAGACGATTTCCGGCCGAATGACAATAGATGGCCGCGCTCGCCGGATGATCCTAATCGCTTCTTCGGCGCCGCTCACTTTGCCATTCATAATTAAATACGCGGCGACAGCAGCGGCGCTGCGCGAATAACCGATCTTGCAGTGAACGTAAACGATCCCCGTTTCACTGTGTTCGGCGATGAATTTACCCATTTCTCGCAATTGCCCCAAGGAAGGAGCCGTAAGATCGAGAATTGGTATGTTTCGATAACTGGTTGCGCGAAACGCTTTCGCTTCGGAGGATTCGGCGCTGAGATCGAGGACAGCGGTCACGCCGGTACGCACCGCTCTCTCAGCTTCGCGGTTACTCAGTTTTCGGCCAATCCAAACATTGGGAATGACCTCATCCCAGGGTCGACATTGGCGACGATAGTGGAGCAGAGACAAATACTGACCCAGCAAACAAGGACCCAAGACAAACCGTGCGCTCCAAGGCAGAGTGCCATCTGTCTTACGAAAGATTCCTGGCCCAAAACCGAAGTAAGCACCAGCAACGATGCCGAGAGAAAGACCGGGCCAAAATAGCAAGGCGCTTAACGGCCAAAAGATCGGAGCAAATGCGAACAAAAATACCGCGGCAGCAGTGTAATAAAATCCGACCCGCTGGTTCTTAGTTACCGGCAGCGTGGGCGCCGAGTCGCGAAAAAAGTAAAAACAATAACCGGCCAGCACGAATCCGCCGCCGATGTCGATGATGTGATGTTGATAGGTCAGCACCGGAGAGAGAGCGATCAGCGCAAACCAAATCATTGCCCCGCCCAGGAAAACGCCGCGGAGATGACGGGCATAAATATTGACAAGAAAAAGCCAGAGCGCGGCGTGGAGTGACGGAAAAAGATTGTAGGGCGCGTCCATTCCTCGAAACCAATCGAAGATTGTGCCGATCCAGCCGTTCGCGTGTGGGCGTGGAAAGGCGAAGCGCAGAGGGAAAAGGAGAAAACAAATTCCTGCAATAGCAATCGCGGCTGTAATCCGCCGAGAAAATGTACGTAATTCCCGATCTGTCCGGCAGAGAAATGGCGCTGCGACAAAGAAGAGATCGATCGACATGTAGGGAAGGACCATGAACGGAACGAATGGAATGGCGTATTCCCATTGAAAGAAAAAAACATCGACGCCGCTGCGTCGCGCTGTGATCCAATTGCAGGCGCCGTAAACGACCAGGAACAAGATCGACAATCCCGCGGAAACTCTGAAGGCTGTGAGTCGCCGAGCTAGCACGCGTGATTGTTAAGGGAGAGAACGCGCCGGGCGATCGAGACGGTGAACATCCCCCACTGATCTACTTCCATGTCGATCTTTTCGAATCCTGAGGCGCGGACCAGTTGGTCCATTTCTGCTGTGGTCCGTCGGCGCATGATCCACGGTCGACCTTCGCGATTGCGCAAAACGCGCGCGATAAATTCCATCTGCGGATGCCAGGGTTGATTCGTGTAAATCAAATAGCCGCCCGGCTCGATCGCGTCAGCAAGTCCGCCGAGAGAGTTCAAGACTGCGTCATTCGAGGAAAACAACTCATAGAGTCCTGAGACAATTCCAATGGTCGCGCGCGGCTCGATTGAGGCAAGCGAGCCACGGTCGAAGGCATCACCTCGCTGCACCTTTACATTGTCGAGCCCGAATTCTTGCGCTAAAGCGCGTGCAGCATCGATATTTTCTTGTTTGTAATCGCGCAATATCGCGCTCACGGGAATTTCCAGGCACATCCGCAGGGTCTCTAGCACGTAACGTCCTGGGCCGGCGGCAATATCGAGGATGCGCACCGGACGTCCATTCCTGTGTGTTCTCTCTATCGCATTCTTGAGCGACTTTTCGAGATGAGTTCTGCGTTGCCGAATGCCACGCCAACCGATGCTATTGAGATATGACTTGTCGATCAAACGCCCGACCGATGTCGTGCCATGTGGCTGGTTTTTGTAAACATAGTCGAGCGATAATCCGGAATCGAAGCCGTTTCGCCAACCGAGATCGACACCGTTGCTTAACCGTCCCGCCGCTTTCAGTCCCGCGCGCGCCACTGCAAACTTCACACCGCCGGGCCGACTCAACCGCTCATATTCATCCCGCGTGTATCCAATTTGGTCGGCATACAGAAACGAAGGCGTAACCAGCGGCTGAGCGAACCGTTCGATGATGAAGTCGCGTACCTGACGCACAATCGCACGTCGATCTTTCTCCTGGAAGATCGCGTGATAAGCATTTGGGGAAACGATCATCTGCTTCACAGACGAAGAAAGCTTGTCAAAGAATTGGCGCTGGGCGCCCAGACTAACGACCCAATCTTTTCCAGCGCCGAGCATCAACGTCGGCGTGTGAATTGCGCCGGCATCAGCAAGCAATCGTCTCGCGGTATCGTGAAGATCGAGTAGAACATTTACTGCGATTTGACGAAAAATGAGCGCATCGGCATCATATTGAACCGCTTGCGCCGGGTCGTGCGTCAGCATCTTCGCTTTGACGTAGCTTGTGACGTAACCGGCTCCGATCAGCTTTTGTTTCAACCGCAAAATGGGGATTGCAAACGGCACGTAGAGTCTTACTCGAAGCGCTGCGGTGGCGAGAATCATCGCCCGAATCGGCGGCGCATAATCGTGCACCCACGCCAGGAGGCTTATTGCGCCAAGACTGTGCGCAAGCATGATCGTGTTTCCAAGTGCGACACTGTAGCGCTCGGAAATATGCCGGACGAAGGCGTCTACATCTTTTACGACGTCGGCGAAGTTGCCCGCCGCACCGCGTTTGCCGGATGATCGACCATGGCCGCGTGCGTCCCAGGCGAAAACCGAGACATCCTCGAGGCCTAATAAATCGACCGTTTCCTTCCACCGGCCGGAATGTTCGTGACCGCGATGGAAAAGGAGCAACGCTTTACCTTTCGCTTTCGGCGGAATCCATGCGCGATAGAAGAGCTCGGCCCCGTCCCAACTGATCATTGTATGTTCAGTCAGATCCATTCCTTCGTCCCAATTCTTTCACAGCGTCGCGCAGCTCCGCTGCGATCGCGCAGATGTTTGTCTTTTCCGCGGCACGCGCGACGTAGTTGCGCGGCGAGCCAACAATAAGCCTGATTTTCCTTGGCCGCGGGAAGCGAGAACCCTTCGGCCAGGCATCAAAAGCTCCATCGAGGTAACATGGAAAAACGCTCACGTCGCGTCCTGCTACAAGCGCCCCAATCCCGGATTTGAAATCCTGGGTCTCACCCGTCGTTGATCGCGTGCCTTCGGGGAAGATGATCAAAATATTTCCGGGATTCGAAAGAAGTTCGCAGCAAATAGAAAGGCTCTGCCGAACGTGGACCTGACGCGCAAAAGGCAAAGCGTTAACTACAACGGCGGCAACCCAGACACGCGGCACGCTTTTAAAAAAATAGTCCGCGGCGGCGGCCGGAAATGCTCGATGTAGCTTGCGCAATGGCACGGCGGCAAGGAGACAAAGTGCGTCCAGATGACTGGAATGGTTCGCAACCATGACAAAGGAACCGTTATCATGTAAATTTTCGAGTCCGACAATTTCAAAGCGATGATAAGCGCGCAGCCAACCGCGAATGATCAACGCCATGAGCGAACGCAATCCATAAACGAGCATGTCGGGCTCGCGCGGAAATCGACGAAGCCGCTCAACCAGCGTTTGATCGAGATCGCGCGCGGAGTCATAACGCCATTTTTTCATCGCAGCCGATAATAATAGTTTGCCATGTGCATGAACAGGGGCGCCACGTAAATTAGGCTATCGATTCGGTCCAATATTCCGCCATGCCCGGGAATCGTCCCACCCATGTCTTTCGTTCCAATGTCGCGCTTGATCACGCTAATTGAGAGATCGCCGAGTTGCCCTCCGATCCCAACGATCAAGCCAGTAAGGACAAGCTGCCAGACACCAAAGAACGGAAATGAAAAACGAAGTAACCAAGGTAGCAACATCGATACCGCTAGCGCGCCGAGCGCGCCCTCCCAGGTTTTGCTCGGACTAATTTTACTGCGGAGAGGATGGCGCCCGAATAACCTGCCAAACGTAAATGCGGCAACGTCATTCAATTCCGTAGCGAAAACGATGTAACAAATGAATCCGTAAGCATCGTTCGTGTTGGCTAGGAAACCGAGGTGTCCAAACATCCAGCCGATGTAAACAAAGCCCACAATGGCCAGTGACATCCTCTGTAGTTCATCCCGCGCCCGATTGCGCAGAATCGGAATCAACAGAATCAAAGCGATCGCAAAAACGGGCGTCGCGACGAAAAACCCGTACCAACCAGAGCCGGGCTCTTCACCGTGTGGGTGCGACATCAATGAAGCAGCGCCCACAGTCACGATTCCTGCATAAACCGCGCCGGTCATCCACCAGTCTCGATATAAACCAGACGCCCGTGCGAATTCCTTAAATCCAAAAATCGCGAGCAACGTCACACCAAGGATAGTTGGAATGCGCCCCGCAAAAACGACCACTAACGCCAGCGGCGCCATAATCAGCCATGAGCAATAGGTTCGCCACATTGAGCTGATCTCTTTCTTAAGTCCCCATTTGAGCAGAGCGAGCAGTGCACCGCTTACGATAAGGGAGAAAGGAACGATCCAAAGGTAGGCGCGAAAAACGGGATCGTGGAGCGCGATCTGCGGCGACATTATTTCGTTCTTCGTTCGAGCGCAGCCATAATCCGTTTCAAGCGAGCCGCAATTGTTTGCACGCAGCCGGCGATTACGACGATGCAAGTCCAATCGAGAATTGTGAGACCCTGAAGCCGGATCGACTGATCGTTCCACCACCAGCATGCAAGCGTCGTCCACGCTCCGATATGAAGCGCCACCATGCGCCAAGGCTTCGACATCCATCCGCTAAATTCGCGCTGCACGCCGATGGCTTGACCGAAGATTCCCACGTAAGCAGTAAGGACCGCGAGGATTGCCGCCCAATAACCCAAAATCGGATTCATCCAACCGCTGTGGGCGATACCTACAAAGATCACGATATCTGAAATTCGATCTGGCAGATCATTTAGGATTTCTCCACGCGCGGTGGCCTTACCGGCAGCGAGGGCAACCATTCCATCGAGCATGTTGAACCAAAGCCGGAGATAGCAAAACACCGGCGCTATGATCAGCAGTCGCGGCGCAGTATGCGATTGCCAAAAGCAAAACGCGCTGGCCAGCGCCGCTAAGACCGACAAGTACGAGATAGCATCGGGATGAATTCCCCAGCGCACACACAAACGCGTCGCGGCTTCGGCTGTTCGGCGAAACGCCGCTGCGATCGGCCGACGCGAGATTGGTTCATAATTTGCCATGCACTTACGCTTTGATGAAAAATTCGCAGTCTTGCGTTTTTGAATGGCATTGTAGCAAAACACGCACAACATGAATGTCCAAAAAAGGTCGGTTCGCTCGACAGATCAGAATTAGGATGCCGTTCAGGTTACTCGATTAAGTGACAACCCGAGGTGTCAATCGAGAACTTTGTTCACCGTTACTCAGACCAAGATTCGCTGAGCCAAAAAGTCTATTCAGTGGCGGTTAAAGGGACTTTTTGAAGCATCCGGCCTGCAAGGTACGCGCGAATCTAATATGGCGGCAAATTCGTCGTCCGGCCCCAGAATTCAACCGGTACACGGAAAGCTTACCGCCACAGCAACTAAACAAGAAAGGGAAATCATGAAAAAAACGCTTTTAAGTATGGCGTTAGCAGTTGTGGCCCCGTTTGCATGGGGACAGGTCTCGGAGACGACCACAACGACCACCACGACTGAAGGCAACGGTACGATTACGGAGTATACTCCAGGGAGTGCCATCGTGCTCAGGGAGAGTAGCGGACCGCGTCGGTATCGCTTCGGCAAGACGGTCACTTATGTGACCCGGAGCGGCCGGACCCTAGATGAAGATATGGTAAGAACGAGAATCAAAGTGGGCGTCCCCGTCCGCGTTCACTATGTCGGGACAGGCGACAACATAATGGTTGATCGCGTGATCCTCGATGAGGATTAAGAGCTGAACTCGTTTGTCTCTAATCGCGCCTTGGTGTTCTGCCTATTGGTGGAACACCGAAGGTGCGTTTTGTCTAAACGGCTTTTTACGGGCTCATCGGTCGGATCTCTCCCGTCAACTCTACAACGACCGGATAACCTTCGAGCAAATTAGGAATCTTTCGTTCCGTTTCTGGATTTTTGCGGGCGAGCATAACTTTCAGACAAGCTGTGCGGCCATCTTCGAGGACCCCGACAGAGACGCCGACTACGTCCGGAATCGCAAGCAACTCCTTATCGTGAGCAGCCAGCACGGCGTTAATGTCTCGTTTCGATGAGGCTGAACTATTCTGCGCCATATTCTGTCGGCAAACGGGGACGAGAGCAATTGTGAGAAGCAGCAAGCAGAAGCCACATCGCTGCCAGCGTCTTCCGCAGAATCGCATTACTCGACGATTCACCGACATCCGCCTCACGCAAGCGGATGTGCTAAGATTTGGTTTCTACTGCCAGCGTCAGTTCCCCACCATCGTGGCGCCGAGGAACGAGAGGACTTGATTAATTGGATTCGCGATCGCGCTGGTGCTGCTGCCCGCATAGAGCAAACCCACCGCCCGCGGACTGGTTGCGACATCTTCGACCATCAGCGATCCCGAATCGCCGCTATTCAAAAACTTACTGCATCGTAGGTCACGCTAACCGTCGCGTTCAAGCCCGAGACCGCGCTGTGCGATAGCCCGGTTGTTCGACCGCTCTTTTTGACGGCCTGATTGATCGCGGCGGACACAGTTGATGACGAAATCGTTCCGATCTCGAGGATGGCACCATCGGTTCGTACCATACCCGAACTGATTTGTGCGATTGAGCAATCGACATTGCTATTCGGGAGCGAACTTTTCTTTACCAGTGTCCCAACGGTCTGCGCGTTGTTCTTATTGCAGTTCACGTCTATTAAACCTGGCTGAATGATCGGGTCACCCGTCGTCGCCACGGTATTGTTGCCACCCGAAACGATGTCGGATTCGAATACGTGATAGTTGCTCAGGATGTACTGTGTGCTGCCGATTTTCACCAGCGAGCCGAGTGTTCCACCGCAGCAGTAGCCATTCGCGAGATCTTTCGACCAACCGCCAGACGTCCCGAGTTGAATTGGCGGCGTTTGTTTCGCCGTGTGACTTACGCTATGACCTCCACCGCCGGCCCAGGGCGGTTTGGCCATCGCGCGAAATTTATCCGTCAAATGAACCTGCACGCCCGCACCGCGAACGTCTCGCGGTAGGCTCCGTATCACTTCCCCCGCGTTCGCCGCATCTCGATCAACATAAACGGTTAGCACTGGAGTACCGGCCGCATCGACACCCACCGCAGTTCCCAGAATCTCCGGCTGCCGCATCAAATCGGGCGTGACCTCTCCTTGGACAGCCATAACCGCCCGAATGGCGGCATGCGTATCATCGAGGACGCCAATGGGCGGACTAGCAAATGCACTGATCGGAAGGAAAACCGAGACAATTGCTGCGAGGAATTTAAAGAAGGACCGAATGAAACGATTGATTGGGAACATGGTGGATTACTTGAAGGTTGAGATCATGCGGCGGGAGACTACTGCTCCCGTGGCCGCCAGATTTAGCATACGCTTTCTAATTTGCAAACGTAAAAACCAACGGGAAGCGGCGCCCGGCTTTATGCAGTAAGCCAGTCATCGACAACCTAGCGCTTTGCGCCATCCTATTCATTTTGCGCACGCTTAATTCACGAAATGGCACCATGCAAGCTCAACCAAAAACCATGTTTAAAAGGTCGCCGCAGCGTCAGCTAACAGCCGAAAGAAACGATCACTACGATGAAATTGTGTGAGCTCCATTCTTCGCATCGCAGTTGTCACCGCATTGCTTTCAAGCAATATCCTGTCGGCAGCAGCCAGGAAGAAGCCTGCCACTGAAAAGACGCCCAGCAAGGTTGATGTCGAAAACGCCACTCGCCTGCAGATCTTTCTTGATCGAGCGAACTTTAGTCCCGGCAAGCTTGATGGACACTATGGCGATTTTACTTGGAAAGCGCTTGCCCTCTATCGTCTCTCCCGAGGTGAACAGCCGCAACAGCCGCCGGCAAAGAGTAAGACGAAAGCCAATGTCGCGCCTGACATTAATGGTCTTGATCTGGCCAGCGTAGGCGCGGTCCTCGTCTCCTACTCCGTCACTGAAGCTGACATTCAAAGCATCGGCCCGTCGCCCAGCAGTGTGTCGGAACAGGCAAAGTTAAAATTTCTACCGTATCACGACGCCGCCGAAGCCATTGCAGAGAAATTTCACAGCGACGTTCATTTCCTGGAGCAACTTAATCCTGGCAAGATGAAAACGCTAAAGGTAGGCGACCAGCTCAGCGTCCCGAACGTCGAGCCGTTTGAGCTTGCATCTGTCAAAGACATTAAACCCGGTAGCGATGTTCCTTCGCAAGCCGCGAATGACATCGAAGATCAGCCAGATGCACAAAGTCAAAACGCAAACAAAAACAACGAGCCGAAAACACATCAATCCGCTGCGCCGCCTGTCGCGGTGAAAATTGATACCAAGACCAACATGCTTGAAGTGCACGAAGGCGATAAATTAATTGCAACTTATCCGGTGACGATCGGTTCCGCTCACACCGCGTCGCCCATTGGCGAGTGGAAAGTAAGCAGGATTACGAAGATGCCGACGTTTCGTTGGGACAAGGAAATGCTTCAACACGGCAAACGCAGCGGCAATTTCCACCTTCTCCCACCCGGTCCGAATAATCCGGTCGGGGTGATATGGATCGCGCTTAGCAAGAAAGGAATCGGGATCCACGGGACAAATGATCCCGATTCCATCGGCCGCTCCGCGAGTCACGGCTGTGTTCGCCTTGCCAACTGGGACGTTGTTCGTCTTGCGACAAAAATAAAGAGTGGCGACGCTGTCTCGATTCATTAACGGAATGCGTTTCAGCTACTAGTTTAGTCAGTTTCAACCGCCCAATTGATTTGTATCGTCGACGATGACAACACTTGCCGATCGCGCTCTCACGATTCTTCACGATTGGGTCCAATCGGAAAGCTTGAGAAAACATTGCTACGCGGTTGCTGACTCGATGAAGCATTTCGCAACGCTTCGCGGCGCGGATGTAGATCTTTGGGAGGCGGTCGGCCTGTTGCACGACATGGATTACGAGCGCCATCCAAACCATGAGCAAAGCGCGACCGATGGGCACCCAAGCGTGGGGGTAGCATGGCTCCGCGACCACGGCTGGAGCGAGGAGGTCTGCCGCGCAATTCTTTCGCACGCGAATTACACCAATGTAGCGCGTAAGACGCCGCTGGAGCAGACCCTCTACGCCGTGGATGAATTGAGCGGATTCGTCATCGCAGTAGCTCGCGTCCGTCCTAGCAAAAGCATCTACGACGTCGATGTTGCATCGGTGAAGAAGAAGATGAAGGACAAAGCGTTCGCCCGCGCCGTTAACCGCGAGGACATCGTGCAGGGTGCAGCCGAATTAGGAATGCCGCTCGACGAAGTGATTGCAAACGCGATCGCTGCGCTCGGCACCGACGCCCATCGGCTCGGCCTCGCGGGAATTAAGTAGGCCGCGATAGCCGACACGGCGGCACTACAGTTTTTCTGCAACGATTTCCAGTACGAGTGGGGTAATCATTAATGCATTTGGATTCTTTTCCGCGCTGGTCAGGTCGGCGCGCACTTTGTCGGCGAATTTTTGATCGATTCGTCCCATTTCAATCAGGCGGGGAAGGTAAATTTCAATGAACGTTGCAGGCCACTGCCACATGTAGTCGCCCGGACCCACACAAAAGATGTGTGGTGTAGCCGAGCGTATAGCGAAACCGTTTGCCGAAAGCAGCGCCGGCAGGCCAGCAGCGCCATCGGGCTCACCGCCTGATTGACGCCACGTTTGAATCACGTGTTCCCGAAACCGTTCCTGATTTGTTAAGCGTGGCAAAAAGTGCCATGTCTCGTAATGGCCGTATTCATGGAAGATAGCGACGCTGCCTTTTTGGAGCACGCCTGCGAGTTTTTTGATCAGCAGTGAAGGATCGCTGACAAACGACACGACCCATCGACACCAGGAAAAATCGTAATCCTGTTTCGGCAGATCGTCGGTCATCAGGTCTAATTCGTGAATCTTTACGTTGGTAAGCGAGCGAGCGCGACACGCTTCTTCCGTCGCACGCACAAACTTACTCGAACGCTCGAGCGCGACGACCTCACCCGTCGACCCGACAATCTCCGCAAGATCGACAGCGGCATAACCCGGCCCGGCGCCGACATCGAGCACGCGGCTGCCCACGGTGATACCGGCTTTCTTCCAGCAATCGAGGACCACGGGGCGCCAGACTCTATGTTGCAGACCAAGTCTCGCCAG
The DNA here is from genome assembly GCA_003218815.1 of Verrucomicrobiota bacterium. GTDB lineage: Bacteria > Verrucomicrobiota > Verrucomicrobiia > Chthoniobacterales > UBA10450 > Udaeobacter. The sequence continues at coordinate 1,024 of QHON01000150.1, read as the reverse complement.
CTCCTCATCGTGCGTGCCGAGAACATAATCGCGTTCCCTATTCATAATCTTTCGCGGACTTGTTTTCAGCCGAGTGCCCACCTCAAGGAAAAAATATCAGCAATAAAAACACAGCGAATAACAGCAGGTGAATGCAGCCTTGCAGGATATTGGTTCTGCCGCTGCTGAACGTGACAACGCTCACCGCCAGTGTAAGCAGAAGCAGTGGAAAATTGCCGCCTTCCACACCGAGCGCCACCGGCCGTCTGGTGACCAGCCCGATAGTCAAGACGGCTGGAATGGTCAGTCCGATGGTCGCGAGCACTGAACCAAGCAGAATGTTTACAGAACGCTGGAGCTGATTGCCCAACGTCGCGTGAATGGCGCTTAAAGCCTCCGGCGAGAGAACCAATGCGGCAATAATCGCTCCACCGAGCGCCTGCGGCATACCGAAACGCTCGATGCCGTTATCCAACGGGATGGCAAATTTCTCGGCCAGCAAAACCACAGCGATGAGATAAACAAACAACATCACGCTGTGGTAAGCGGTGGACCGCATTTGCCTTTGGTCGTGCTCCGGATTCGGCATCGCAGACACATCCTGCGACCCAATGAAATACTGGCTGTGGCGCATGGTCTGGATGAGCAGAAAAATCGCGTAGAGTCCCACCGACGTGACCGCGAGAAAAATTTCCTGCGGCCAGGAAAACCTTGGTCCGCTCATTGACGTAGTGAAGTTCGGCAGAATTAAACCAAGCACCGCCAGGACCATGATGGTATTAAGATAGGCGCTGGCGCCTTGGAGATTGTACTGCTGCTCGCGGTGCCGCAATCCCCCCAAGAGCAGAGATAACCCAACCAGCCCGTTGAGCGCGATCATAATCACGGCAAACATCGCATCCCGCGCAAGAGTCGGATTATTGGCACCGTGTAACATCGCGGCGGAAATCGTCATGACTTCGATGCTGATGGCCGAGAGCGTAAGGATCAGCGTTCCGTAAGGCTCGCCGCACTTCACGGCAAGATAATCGGCATGCCGCACAAC
>QHON01000149.1 GCA_003218815.1 Verrucomicrobiota bacterium | reverse complement strand
TGCACTGCGCGGCGCCAAAATCGATGAGCACAAAATCATTTTTAATTCAGACCTTGGCGTGCCTGCTTCAGCTTTTCCAGTTGGGCGCTGAAATCCTTTAGACGTTGTCGATGTTCCTTAACCACGGAGGCGGGAGCGCGATCGACAAAAGATTTATTTTTCAATTTGCCCTCGACTGTTCGCAATTCCGCTTCGACCTTGGCGATTTCTTTATCGAGTCGCTCGCGCTCTGCCGTTTTGTCTCCCGCCGCAATCGCTAGAAAAAGCTCGCCGAGCGGGGTGACTGCGACAGGAACGCCCGCCTCCGCTTCATATTGCCAATCCAACTTTACTTCTTCTGCATTCAGGAGTCTCGAGAACGTCGCCAGTTGGTCAGAAATCCATTTCTGGTCTTTGCGTAAAATATAACGCATCTTTTTGTTCGATGGGATCTTAGCTTCCGCTCGAAGATTTCGACCAGCCCTCACCGTTTCATAAATGCGCGAGACAAGGCGCCGCCCGTTTGCAAGATCGACATCGTGCAGTCGTATCTTCTCCGGAGGCGCGTCGAATTGAATCGAATTTTTCCCAAATCCCAAAAGCGACCAAAGCTCCTCAGTGATGTACGGCATGAATGGATGAAGTAGTCGCAACATTGCAGACAGCACGTTATCCATCACCGCCAGCGCGGACTTCTTTTTCGCTTCGTCTTCACCAAAGATTTCTGTCTTTGCCGCCTCGACAAACCAGTCGCAATAATCGCTCCAGAAAAAATCGTAAAGCCGCTGCGCCACTTCATTGAATCGGTACTCGCGGTAAGCGGAATCGATCGCGTCGACCGTCTCGTTCAGTCTCGCTAGGACTTCAATCGAGAAGATCGACAATTTTGCGTTGTCGATTTTCGGCTCAGCTGCGCTTGGCCCATGCATTTGCCGAAAACGAGCAGCATTCCAAAGCTTGGTCGCGAAGTTACGGCCTTCTTCGATTTGTTTTTCATCGAAACGAATATCCTGACCGCTCGGCGCAATGCGCATGAGACCAAATCGAAGGCCGTCCGCACCGTACTTGCCAATGAGCTCAAGCGGATCAGGTGAATTGCCCAGTGACTTCGACATTTTGCGACCCTGCTTGTCACGAATTATTCCGGTGAAGAAAACGTCGTGGAACGGAATGTTCCCTTCATCCCGCTCCGATTTTGCCGGCCTAAACTCAAGGCCGGCAATGATCATTCGTGCCACCCAAAAGAAGATGATGTCGGGCGCGGTCACCAGCACGCTCGTCGGATAAAATTTCTTCCGCGTCTCTTCATCCATGGTCTCGTAGGCCCACAGCCACGATGAGAACCAAGTGTCGAGGGTGTCGGGATCCTGAGTCCAGTTTTCGGAATCAGCTGGAGGTTCAATCCCAACGTAAATTTGGGACTCGGAATTTGGAATTTCGGATTTCGGATACCAAGCTGGTACCTCGTGTCCCCACCAAACCTGACGGCTGATGCACCAGTCCTGGATGTTTTCCAGCCATTGCGCGTAAACCTTTTCCCAATGCGCGGGAAAGAAGCGAATGAGACGATCGCGTACGACGGCGAGCGCTTCCTTCGTTTTCGGATAGCGGAGAAACCATTGCTCGCTAATGCGTGGCTCGATTGGCACATCGCTGCGGTCGCTAAAGCCGACGTTGTTTTCGTACGGCTCGGTCTTCGAAAGTAGACCTTTCTCCTGTAATAACTCTGCGGCCTTTTTGCGCGCTTCGAATCGGTCAAGCGCGTTCAATTCCGGAACCGCGGGACAATTGATCCGACCGTCCGGCGCGAGCACATCAAGAACGGGCAAGCTATGACGCTGGCCGATCTCGAAATCAAGTTTGTCGTGTCCGGGTGTCACTTTTAGGACGCCAGTGCCAAATTCGGGATCGATCGCCTCGTCAGCAATGATGGGAAGCCTTTCGCGCGCGAGCGGACGCCACGCATGTTTCCCGAAAAGATCGCCATATCGCTTGTCACTCGGATGAGCCGCCACCGCCGTATCGGCCATGATCGTTTCCGGTCGAGTGGTTGCGACCTCCAGAAATCTCCCCGGCTCTTCCACGACCTCATAACGGACATAGTAGAGACTTCCCTTTTGCGGCTTGGAGATGACTTCCTCGTCGGACAGGGCGGTCTGCGCAGCCGGATCCCAGTTGATCATCCGGCGACCGCGATAAATCAGTCCCTTGCGGTAAAGATCGACAAAAACCTCCTGCACTGCGCGGACGTAATCAGCGTCCAGCGTGTAGCGTTGCCTCGACCAATCGCACGAACAGCCCAGGCGCTTGAGTTGCTCAATGATGATCCCCCCATGCTTCTTCTGCCAATCCAATACGCGACGGAGAAATTCGTCGCGACCCAGGTCGTGACGGGTTTTCTTTTCTGTTTGCCACAAATATTTTTCGACTGCGGTCTGGGTGCCGATCCCGGCGTGATCGGTGCCGGGCAACCAAAGAACTTCGAAACCCCGCATGCGCGCCCGGCGCGCAAGAATGTCCTGGATAGTATTGTTGAGCACATGTCCTAGCGTGAGAACGCCGGTGATGTTCGGCGGGGGAATCACAATCGAAAAAGCTGGTTTCGAGGAAGTCGGGTCCGCTTCAAAATCGTGATTCTTGATCCAGCGGGCATACCACTTTGGTTCGACCGACTTGGGATCGTAGGTTTTTGGAAGCTCAGCCATCGCGATGAAGCATCCGAAGACGGGGCATGTTTGCAAAATGAAAAGGTAGGACGCGCTTGCAGTTTCTTCATGAAACCCTGATTTTGCGACTCCATGGGAGACTCGCGTCCAATCGGTGTTTTTGATTCCGGAATCGGCGGCCTCACTGTGGTTAAGGCGTTGCGCGATTTACTGCCGAACGAGAAAATTTTTTATCTCGGGGACACGGCACGCGTTCCATATGGCGGAAAAAGTGCGAACACGGTCGAGCGCTACAGCCTCGAGATGACAAACATGCTGGTCGACGAAGATGTGAAAGCCATTGTGATCGCATGCAACTCGGCGTCGGCGGTAGCATTGCCGAAACTGGAGAAAACCCTCTCCGTTCCGGTCATTGGCGTGATCAAACCGGGAGCGCAAGCGGCAATCAGCGCGACCCGCAATCGGCATATCGGCGTAATCGGAACGCGCGCAACGATCAAAAGCGGCGCATATGAGAAAGCGCTGCGCGAATTTGATCCCAAGATCAGCATCTCCGCGCGGGCTTGCCCACTGCTCGTTCCGTTCATCGAAGAAGGCTGGCTCGAAGACAAGCTGACCGACCAGATTATTGCACGCTATCTCGAACCGCTCATGCGCGACGGAGTCGATACACTGGTATTAGGCTGCACCCATTATCCATTGCTTGTCCGTGTGATTTCGCGTTTTGTTGGAGCCAAAGTCGAGCTTGTCGATTCGGCAAAAAATTGCGCAATCGCGGTGCAGCAATTATTAGATCGACAATTGTTGCGTGCGACGACGGAAAATTCCGGAAGCCTCGAAGTCGCGCTCACTGACGCGCCTGATAATTTTTTGCGTGTCGCGCGCGATGCCCTGCAATTGGAAATCGGCGAAGTCCAATTACGCGAAGTTATACACGGCGCCGGCAATGTAGCGTGAGCTTCGCTTGCAGTGGAGCGCGCCGAATATTTGGGAGGCGACAGCGCATGTCCCTTCGATTAGCGATGGCGTGGAAGTTTTGCCTTCGCCGCTTTTGGCAGACTCTTCACGATTAGATCGTAAGAGTGATCGATCATTTTGCGCAACTCTGCCTCCGGAACTCCGCTGCTGATCTCGACAGTGTTCCAATGCTTCTTGTTCATGTGATAGCCGGGCTGGATTTGCTCGTATCGATCGCGCAACTCGAGCGCCACATCAGGATCGCACTTTAAATTGACTGTTGCTGGAATCTCATCGAGCGCGGCTAGCGCGAAGATCTTGCCGGCGACTTTGAAGACGAGCACAGTCTCACCAAACGGTGTGCCCTCGGTGACCCCACCTTTCGCGAGGCAATACTCGCGGAATTCTTCGAGGTCCATTCCTCAAGAAATTCGCGAAATCAGCATATCCGCCAAATCGTTGATTTTCACACGCTCTTGTTTCATCGAATCCCGCTCACGCAACGTAACTGTATCCGTTAACGCATCGTTTTTCTCGCCAAGCGTTTCGAAATCGACTGTCACGCCGAAGGGAGTTCCGATTTCATCCTGACGCCGATAGCGACGCCCAATCGCCCCGCTCTCGTCATAGAAGACGTTCATGTCCGCCCGTAAAAGACCGACAATCTCTTGGGCCTTCGCGACTAGTTGATCGTTGTTTTTGAGCAGCGGAAATATACCGCACTTGATCGGCGCCATCCGCGGATGGAAGCGCAGAACAAGTCGCGTTTCCATCTTTCCTTTTTCATCCGGCGCTTCGTCTGTCGAATATGCTTCGCAGATTAGCGCCAAGACTGTGCGGTCGACGCCAGCACTTGGCTCAACGACATGAGGAACAAATCGCTGTTTCGTTTCCTCATCGAAATACTCAAGCGACTTTCCGCTGGCTTTTTGATGTTGGAGTAAATCGTAATCGGTGCGATAAGCAACGCCTTCGAGCTCCTGTCGGCCGAATGGGAAATCGTATTCGACGTCGTAGGTCCCTTTTGAATAGAAAGCGCGTTCTTCGTCGGAAACTGTCTTGACGTGTAATCGATCACGCGAAATGCCGATGTTCTCGTAGAACTTAAGCCGCTCGTCCAGCCAGTAATCGAGTAACTTCATCCCCTCCTCCGCGCGACAAAAATATTCGAGCTCCATCTGCTCAAACTCACGGGACCGAAACGTGAAATTGCGAGGATTAATCTCGTTGCGGAATGCTTTGCCGATCTGCGCAATGCCGAATGGCAATTTCTTGCGCGAAACTTCGAGGATGTTTTTGAACTGTACGAAGATCGACTGGGCCGTCTCTGGGCGAAGGTAGGTGACGCTGGATTCGTCTTCAGTCGCACCTACGTAAGTTTTGAACATTAAGTTGAATGGGCGCGGTTCAGTTAAATCTTTGCCTCCACAGTTCGGGCATTGTTGCACGTCTTTTCTCTCAATCACTTGGTCCGCACGTAAGCGCGCCTTGCAAGATCGACAATCGACCATCGGATCGCTGAATGTGTCTTCGTGGCCGCTCGCCTTCCAAACGGCGCGATTCATCAGGATCGACCCGTCCATGCCGACCACGTCGTCACGCTCGTGCACCGTCACGCGCCACCAATAATTCTTGAGATTGCGTTTCAATTCGACGCCAAGTGGTCCGTAATCCCAGCAGCCGTTGAGCCCGCCGTAAATTTCGCTCGATTGGAAAATGAATCCGCGCCGCTTACACAAGCTGACGATCTTTTCCATGCGCTGGGTGTCTGCCTTGAGATCCATAAATCGGCTCTATTCAGCCACAGATTTACAGGGATTGCACAGATTCCCGCAGAGAATTTCTGCAGTGGCGGCCATGTCGGCCGCTTTTTCTAAAACCGCAGGCAATACGCCCGCCTCTACAGCATCTGCGTCATCCGCCATCCGCGGCTATGTCTGCGCTTCGATTGTGATTTCGGTCTTCACGGAATTGGCGATGAAACACTGCTCGTGAGCCATATGATTCATCTCTTCGATCTCTTGCGCGGTTGGCTGTTTATCACCAGAGAATTTGAGCCGCAGCCTTAACGTCACACGCGTAATCGCCAATCTGCCTTCCGCATTTTTTTCCATGTGACCGACGGCTTCATCGACATATTCATCGAGCACGAACTTCTTTTTGGCCGCGATGGCAAGAAACGTGAGCATCTGGCAGCTCGAGAGCGACGCCACAAATGCTTCCTCCGGATCGGCAAGCTTTGGATTGCCAAGATAAGCGGGCGCGGCGGACGCCTGCATCTCGTGACCGCCCTCAAACTTCCAGGTGTGATCGCGCGAATATTTCTGATACTCGAACGGCGTATCGCCGCGTTTCCAGGTGAGAGTGGTTTTGTGTTCGGACATGTTTTTAGATAGAATGAGGTAGCTCACAGAGCAAGCGCCTCGCTTCCCGATCAACCCGCTAAGTCTTGGCATTCGGAACGCCCCTGTTACAAATCTTCCTTTTTTGTAGGAAACCGGCTGTGCACGCTCTATTTTTGTCGGTGCCAGGATATTGCGCGATTAGCTCAGTGGTAGAGCGCTTGCTTCACACGCAAGAAGTCGCAGGTTCGAACCCTGCATCGCGCAGGATTCTGTTTGATCCCCGCGAAAGAAACAACCTATAGAAATGAAAATCGCTACGGGTCTAGTCCAGGAAGTTCTAGAAATTGTTAAAAAACGCAATCCGAATGAGCCTGAGTTCCTCCAGGCGGTCACGGAAGTGCTCGTGTCCATTGAACCAGCCGTCCAACGGCACAAGAAGTATCGGGACGGCAAGATTCTCGAACGCATTGTCGAGCCGGAGAGGATGATTCACTTCCGCGTTCCTTGGATTGATGACAAAGGACAAATCCATGTTAACCGCGGCTACCGCGTCCAAATGAACAGCGCCCTTGGACCCTACAAAGGTGGTCTGCGCTTCCATCCGACAGTTAATGGCAGCATCCTGAAGTTCCTCGCGTTCGAACAGGTCTTTAAGAATTCACTGACGACGCTACCGATGGGCGGCGGCAAGGGCGGCGCCGACTTCGATCCAAAGGGGAAGTCTGACAATGAAGTGATGCGATTTTGCCAGTCGTTTATGACCGAACTGTTCCGTCACGTTGGATCGGACACCGACATTCCAGCTGGCGATATTGGCGTTGGCGGCCGCGAAATTGGTTACCTATTTGGTCAGTACAAGCGCCTGGCCAATGAATTCACCGGCGTCCTGACGGGCAAATCGCTGAACTGGGGCGGGTCGCTCATTCGCCCACAAGCCACCGGTTATGGCGCCGTCTATTTCGCCGAGGAAATGCTTAAGACCCGCGGTGAAAGCCTCGAAGGCAAGGTTTGCACCGTGTCTGGATCCGGCAACGCTGCGCAGTACACCGTCCAGAAATTGAACCGAGTGGGCGCTAAGGTGGTGACGATGTCTGATTCCAGCGGCTTCATTCATGACAAGAACGGCATCACGGAAGAAAAACTGGGTTTTATAATGCATCTTAAGAACGTGCGCCGTCGCCGCATCAAGGAATATGCCGAGCGCTCCGGAGTAACTTATGTGGAAGGTCAGCGGCCATGGGACGTTAAATGCGACTGCGCGTTTCCGTGTGCGACTCAAAATGAAATCACTAAAGACGACGCCGGAAAGCTACTTGACAACGGCTGCTACCTCGTGTCGGAAGCGGCCAATATGCCGAGTGTTCCTGCCGCCGTTGACTTGTTTCTGGAAAAGAAAATTCTCTACGGCCCTGGCAAGGCTGCAAATGCGGGCGGCGTCGCCGTTTCCGGCCTTGAGATGGCCCAGAATTCCATGCGGTTGCCCTGGCCACGCGAGGAAGTCGATCAACGTCTCCGTCACATTATGACTACCATCCACAAAAATGCGTGGAACACTGCCGCCGAATATGGTCAGCCCGGCAACCTCGTAATCGGCGCGAACATTGCTGGCTTTGTAAAAGTCGCGGACGCCATGCTCGACCAAGGTGTCGTTTAGATTTCTTTCGATGGACCCTATCAGCTGTGTTTAGCTGGTAGGCGGTTTTCAGCCCAATGCAGAAGTTCTTGAATTCAGGCGCGTAAAAGCTCTATCTAATCCGTATATCAATAATATGAAAATGAACGTTGTTGATCACGCGGGGATGAAGGCCTTCTCCGCCAGGAATGGATCGAGAATGGGGTCGAAGTGCCGGGTTCTCCTACTCCTTGTAATTTCTGTCGCGTTCGGTGCAGGCGGGTGCGCCGACTATTACGGCGGTTATTACGGAGCTGGATACGGGCCCGGTCCGTATTATGGAGGAGGTTACGGTGGAGGTTACGGGCCATACTACGGAGGCTCCCCAGGCTCCGTCACGGTCGCGGTAGGCGATCGGCCATATTATACTCGTGGTCCTGGTTATTGGGCCGGCCGTACCTATTATGTCTGGAGACCGGGACACTGGCGGACAAACCGCTACGGTCAAAGAGTCTGGATCCGCGGCCACTATGTTGTGAGGTAATCGATCTACCGGCCAGCTGGTTTTGTGTAGTTGCGGGGATTTCGCATCGGCGGTCCCCTAAGCAATAGGGCGAGCCAGCCCCCAACGCGCAAAACGGAAACGCAAAGCGGTGAAGAGACATCCCAGTCCATAGCGTACGCTTCTCCGGAAATTGATCGAGGAGGCTTCGGGCAAATACCGCGCCGGACAAGTCACTTCCCCAATCGCGCAACCTAATGCGATAACTTGTGCCAGAACCTGGTTGTCAAAAACGAAGTCATCGGAGTTGGTGTCCAAGGGTAGCCGTTCCAGCAGCTTCCGTGTAAATGCACGATAGCCGGTGTGGTACTCGGAAAGCTTGGCGCCGAGGAGAAGATTCTCCACGAACGTAAGGAACCGATTCGCGACGTATTTCCACCACGGCATTCCGCCTCGCAGCGCGCCGCCGCCGAGAATCCGCGACGCAAGCACACATGGATAAAGGCCGCTTGCCACTAGCGCAGCCATCGCCGGAATGAGTTGGGGCGTGTACTGATAGTCCGGATGAATCATGATGATAATGCCTGCTCCGGCAGCAAGCGCGAGGCGGTAACAAGTCTTTTGATTCGCGCCATAGCCCAGGTTGACCGGATGCACCTCCACTTGCACGCGATCGAGTGTGCGCGCGATCGCGACCGTGTCATCGTGACTGGCGTCGTCCACGACGATGACAAGATCGACAATCCCGTGCGCCATCACTTCTTGATAAGTCTGGCGCAACGTGCGCGCCGCGTTATAGGCCGGCATCACGACAACAATTTTCTCGCCGTTTAACATTGTCGTAGTCGAATATGCGTTCGAGCGCCACCTTGCAACCTCGATGATCATTTTTCACGATCCGCGTTGCCTGGAGTATTCCAGCCCCGGACATCCAGAACAACCAGCGCGAATCACAGGCTCGGGCGCGGTATTGAAAGATCGGCATCCTGAATGGGAATGGCGCGAGTCACTCGCTGCCGATGAAATCGCATTATTGCGCGCACATTCCCCTGAACACCTCGGGCGAATAAGAAATGCCCTTAACGACTTCGATGCCGATACCCCCGCGCATCGCGATATTTACCAGCACGCGGTGCGATCCGCAGGCGCTGCGATTAATGCTGCCCGCACGGCAATGCGCCGAGAGCGTGCTTTTAGTTTGATGCGCCCGCCCGGCCATCATGCGACACGAGATCGCGCGATGGGTTTTTGCTATTTTAACAACATTGCAATCGCAGCTTTAGACATTTTGGAAAATGGCGCCGAACGCGTCGCGATCTGGGATTTTGACGCGCACCATGGCAACGGCACGGAAGCAATCGTCGCGCACAATCCGAGAATCGCGTTTGCGTCCATTCATCAATTTCCGGCTTACCCCGGAACCGGTGCAAAATCTTTCGCGAACGTCAACAATTATCCCGTGGCACCGTACACGCCACGCGCCCAGCATGCCGATGTGGCCAAACGCGCACTGGAAAAACTTCTCGCATTCAAACCGGATGTTTTGCTCGTCTCGGCTGGATTCGACGCTTACTCGGGCGATCCGATTACGCAGATGACACTGGAACGCGAAGACTTCGCAACGTTCGGAGAGTGGTTGCGCAGAATTGACATCTCCACCGCTGCGGTTCTCGAAGGTGGTTATAGCGACGAACTGCCGGAGTTAGTTGATGCTTTCTTGAGTGCGTGGAGCGGTCATTGATAAGTTCTAGCCACGAATAGGGTGACGCAAAGACCACCAGCTCGATCTCGATCAAGGTTTTTTGACCGCCCTCTACTCATACTGATCATTTCATCTAGCTCGACCGCAGCATTTTCAATGTTGTAATGTTTGTATTGGCTAGCCCTGCTTTTGGCAGCAATTAAAGCGCAACGATGAACATTTTTGAAATCGCCATAAGGAAATTTGTATCGTGCCTTCGTATTTTCGGCGTGTGCGTCGTCG
>QHON01000210.1 GCA_003218815.1 Verrucomicrobiota bacterium | reverse complement strand
CTTATGGTTAGTCGTCATCGTTTTCTCTCGTTTTCAGACAAACTGTACGCGATATTCATTAGGGAGAGAATGAATTTAGAGCGCGAGCTCAACCCACGCCGATCATCCATCAGCACGCGTAGAGGCTGACTTGATATCGACTACCGGCGTGCCGTCGAATACCTCGATCGGCCCGATCTTCACGCGCCTGCCTTCAATCTCACGCACGGTGACCGGATGCAGCCCGAGGGGGTTGGGTCGCGCAAGTGAGCGCGTGTAAAACACGCCGGAGAGCGGGCGGCTCTCGTCGCTGCGCGGATGATTCTTCAGCACATCGCGCTTCGCTTCGTGCAACCACGTGATGACGATCAGCTCGTGACCGGCTTCCATTCCCAGCAATGCCTCCGTGAATCGCGGTTTGATCTCGAGCCACGCGTCCGGAGCACCCTCCGTTCCTTGCCGCGGTGCGTCTTCCCGCCGCTTCAACGTCGAGCGAATAAAGCCAATCGGCTGCAGTGTGTAAGAGCTCACCTTGCCTAACGTTGTCCCTCTGACAGCTCGCGGAACCGCTGGAAATTGGCGATGAACCATGGACTCGTCGATGTCACGTTGGCTGCAGTCTGACCAAGCAAGTCATGCCTTCGCGTAGATTTCTGCTCCGGCTTCTTTGAACTCTGTTGCCTTCTGTTCCAATCCTTCTTCGATCGCTGCTTCTTCCGTGATTCCCTGCTGTGCAGCATAGCGGCGTACGTCTTCGGTAATTCGCATGCTGCAGAAATGAGGGCCGCACATTGAACAAAAATGTGCTGATTTCGCCCCTTCCATCGGCAGGGTCTCATCATGAAAAGCGAGAGCGGTCTCGGGATCGAGTGAGAGATTGAATTGGTCTTGCCAACGGAATTCGAAGCGCGCCTTACTTATAGCGTTGTCGCGGTATTGCGCACCGGGATGGCCTTTGGCCAAATCGGCGGCGTGCGCGGCAATCTTATAGGCAATCACTCCGTCTTTAACGTCTTTCTTATTCGGTAAACCGAGATGTTCTTTCGGCGTGACGTAGCAAAGCATGGCGCACCCGTACCAGCCGATCATAGCCGCGCCGATCGCGCTGGTGATGTGAGCGCTTCGTCGCACCACTCGAGCTGTTTCTCCATGTTCTCTTTGATCATGTGCATCGGAATGTGGCCCGGCCCTTCGTTCATGACTTGCACATGCTGTTTCCAGGCGCGCTGGGTCAGTTCGCCTTGTGTGTAAAGCTCGGCGAACTGCGCTTCGTCGTTCGCGTCGGCGATCGAGCCCGGCCGCAGGCCGTCACCGATGGAAAAGCTGACGTCGTAGGCGGCCATGATCTCGCAGATCTCATCCCAATATGTGTAGAGGAAACTTTCCTGATGATGCGCGAGACACCACTTGGCCATGATGCTTCCGCCACGCGAGACGATGCCGGTCGCGCGCCGCGCCGTCATCGGGATGTAACGCAGGAGCACGCCGGCATGGACGGTAAAGTAATCGACCCCCTGCTCTGCCTGTTCAATGAGTGTGTCGCGATAAATTTCCCAAGTCAGTTCTTCCGCGCGTCCCCCAACCTTCTCCAGCGCTTGATAAATCGGTACCGTGCCAATCGGCACTGGCGAATTGCGAATGATCCATTCGCGGGTGGCGTGAATGTTTTTACCGGTGGAAAGATCCATCACCGTGTCGGCGCCCCATTTTGTCGCCCAACGCATCTTCTCGACTTCTTCCTCGATCGACGACGCCACGGCGCTGTTGCCAATATTGGCGTTGATCTTTACCAGGAAATTGCGCCCGATAATCATCGGCTCGCTTTCGGGGTGATTGATGTTCGCCGGGATGATCGCGCGACCACGCGCAACTTCGTCGCGGACGAATTCGGGCGTGATCTCGCGCGGGATATGCGCGCCGAAAGATTCGCCGACGTGTTGTTGGCGAAGATCGTTTCTGTTGTAGCCGTGATCGTTGATCGCGGCGCCGGGATCATCGATCCCGGCTACAGCGCGACCGTTTTCGCGGATGGCGATGAACTCCATCTCCGGAGTGATGATTCCCTGGCGTGCGTACCAAAGCTGAGTGATGGGATGATTTTCCGATGCGCGCAAGGGCTTGCGATTGTGAAGCGTTGAGAGTTGAAAGTTGAGAGTTGAGAGTTTGTCTCCATTCCGACTCGCCGCATGCTTGTCGGAAAGGTATCCGTCATCAATCGGCCTAACGACTCGCCCTTCGATCTCTTCAACATCGGTGCGGGCGCGAATCCATTTCGCGCGCAATTGCGGCAGACCGGTTGTCACATCGACATCTGCATCAGTATCGCCCCACGGACCGCTCGTATCATAAACCCGCACCGGTTCATTGGCTTCAATTTCGCCGTTCATCGATTTCGTCGGCGCGAGCGAAATCTCGCGGAACGGAATACGAAGATCGGCATGCAATTTCCCGGGCACGTAAACTTTGCGCGAATTCGGAAAGTTGTAGCCGCGGTCGCCGACCGCGGTTGCTGCCGATCCATTTGGACCGGGGTCAGCGGTGCGAGGCGCACTGCCATCTCCGGCTACTGCCGAGCCGTCACGTTGTTTGCTCATACAAAAAGCCATGCGCGGAAAATCGCATGGCTGAGATGCCCGTCCGGCTCGGACCTTCCTTCGGCGGCATTACCCGCATCAGGTTCAAGGGGTTCGATCGGCATTTCCCGCCGATCATCTCAGCCACGCGGCTCCCCCGCACTAATTTCTCGGTCAGAGTAAGACCCGCAAGCGCGAAGTCAATAAGGTGGATCGAGCAATCCCTTGCTCGATGTTAATTCTACGCGCCCGCAGCGCCATTCGCGGCATCGCCCGACAGAGCGGTCGATCCACCCAAGATTGTTGGCGATCTTGCAATTGGAGCGCCGGATGCACCGAGAACTGCAAGTGAGCGTTGCTTCAGGGAACGATAACCGCCGATTCGAGCGAAGCCGGCAGTTGAGGAGGCTGTTGTTGTGGCACCGGCAACGGCGTTTCCGCCGGTGTTGGTAACGGCGAAAGAGCTACGGAGTCGCCAAGCAAGTCTAACAAACTTGAATCCGCTTCTGGCGCAACGAATTCGACCGGCGGCGATTTGTTTTCCCGGCGATAATCGGCCACGAGCATCGGAGGCTGCTTTTTCACTCCCAGAGCCACATAACTTTCAACCCCAGCGCCGATCGCCTGGGCAAGTTTTACGCGCCAATCTTTTTTCGCAATCAATTGGCTTTCGCCGCGTTCGGTCAGAAAACCGCCTTCGACAAGCACAGCCGGCACTTTCGTTAAACGCAGAACAGCAAAACGTGCTCGTTTGATGCCACGGTCGAACTCGGGGATATGCCCAAGCATGGAATGATAGATGCAGGCCGAAAGCGCCATGCTTTGCGCGTCGACGGCGCTGCCGGGTTGGGTGCTGAGAGAACTCGGAGCTACCGCGCCGTCGGATGTGGAAGGCGCTCCGAGCGGCGTAAACGAAAAAATTTCGAACCCTGTGGCATTCGGATCATCATTCGTCGCGTTGAAATGAATGCTGACGAAAATGGAATTCCGCGCGGCATTGGCGATTTGCGCACGAACTTCGAGTGGGACAAAGTAATCGCCTTCGCGAGTCATAATCACGCGGAGCCCTTTTGCTTGTAAGAGTGGCCGCAGCGTTCTGGCCACGTCTAGGGCGAAGTCCTTTTCAGAGCCATAGCGGCTGAGCGCACCTTTGTCGTGACCTCCGTGGCCAGGATCGAGAACAACAGTTTCAACTTTTCCGGCGTTTGGAACGCGTTGCGGGCGAAGCAGTGGCTCGATCGTTTTCGCCAGGTCCGTCCGCGAAACCAAAAATCTCCCATCGTTCTCAATGATCGGGAAGCACAACCAACTGCGCGCGCCGTTGATCATGACTTCGCGGCTGCCTCGAACAAATTCGAGCGGACTACGTACCGTCTCGAGTTGCGTCTTCCCGCCAACAGACACGACTTCGGCGGCCAAACCATAAAACTTCGAGATGTTATCGACGCTTAGATAATCATGACCACTGACTTTGATGATCTGCCAATCATCAGCGGCAAGTGCGGTTGTTTGTGTTATTGCGATGGCACTGACCAGGAACGCGATCGCGAACCATCGTTTCACTGGGAGGACCATGGTTGCGCTATCCTATCAGAAAT
>QHON01000209.1 GCA_003218815.1 Verrucomicrobiota bacterium | reverse complement strand
CGGAATCTCCGTGGTGTCGATCGTGACGTTTTGTTTTTGCTCCTCGAGCAGCGCGTCGAGCAAAAACGCAAATTCAAATTCCATCCCTTCCGCCGCACACGCCTTCTTCACCATCTCGACCTTCCCTTCCGGAAGAGAGTCCGTGTCTTGCAAAATCCGGCCGATCAGTGTGGACTTGCCGTGGTCAACGTGACCGACAAAAACGACCTTTATCGGCAATTGAGGATTGCGGATTGCAGATTGCGGAT
>QHON01000208.1 GCA_003218815.1 Verrucomicrobiota bacterium | reverse complement strand
TTCCTATCCGCAATCCGCGTTCCGCGATCCGCAATCATAAAAATCCTTTCGCTCGCAGCTTCTGCATCGCATTGCGCTCATGATAATCTTGCGCGCGCCCAGCGCGCTCCGTTGTCCGCGTGCCCTCCAGCTCGGCGATAATTTCGTCGATTGTCGACGCTGTGCTCGCGATCGGGTGTGTGATGGGGCTGCACCCGAGCGAACGAAACCGTTTTCCATTTCGTGCGAAATACATTTTTGGAATCGGGATGTTTTCGCGTTGGATGTAGCGCCAGACGTCAACTTCGGTCCAATCGAGCAGTGGTTGCACCCGAATGTGCTCGCCCTTCGCCGCATTGGTCGCGAATTGTCCCCAGAATTCTGGCGGCTGATCTTTATAATCCCATTCGAACTGCGCGTTGCGCGGCGAAAAATATCTCTCTTTCGCGCGAGTCGGGTCTTCATCGCGCCGAATTCCGGTGATCAGTGCGTCCCATTTGTATTCGGTGAGCGCTTGTTGCAACGCCACGGTTTTCAACTCATGCGTCACCGTCACTGGATCGTGCGTTTCGTACCCAACCCCGCGCGCACGCGCGTCGGCGTTGATTTTAACGATAAGATTAAGGTTGTAATGCTTTGTTGCCCATTCACGAAACTCCAGCATCTCGGGAAATTCGTAGGTCGTGTCGATGTGCAGGACCGGAAAGGGGATCTTCCCAAAAAAAGATTTGCGGGCGAGCCAGATAAGAACGTTGGAATCCTTCCCCATTGACCACGGCATGGCGACGTTTTTGAAGGCTTGATACGCCTCGCGAAAAATGAAAATGCTCTGGTTCTCGAGTTGGTCGAGATGAGTCCGGTTGATTTGCGTCATTCGTCCTTCTGTCTTTCTAGTAGGGTTAGTTCACCGAACCGCCCACTGTAGGAATCAAGATCATCACCGAGCAGGCGATTGAGGTCAATCGCCCCTACCTGAAGTATCGTTATCGGTCTTGCCGCGCTGGATTTCCTCTTTAGCGCAGATCAAACAAAATGACGAAGCACGAATATCCAATGACGAATCAATGACAAAATCAAAAATCCGAAGCGTACGATCTTCATCTGTCTCGTCATTTCAGGTTTGGATTTTTGTTTCGAGCCTCGTCATTCCCGGATTTCGTCATTTCTCTCAATGCACGACGAGGGTTTTCTCTTGCGGGCGGGTCCCTCGACTTTAGTATTTGCCATGCCGGAAACGCACTCCACGGCTTACGATTCAAAAATCGAAGGCAACGTGATTTTTACGCGCTTTGATGCTGCGCTCAATTGGGTCCGCAAAAATTCGCTCTGGCCGATGCCGATGGGCCTCGCCTGCTGCGCAATCGAGTTGATGGCCACGGCTGCCTCGCGATTCGACATCGCGCGGTTCGGCGCGGAGGTCATGCGGTTTTCGCCCCGGCAATGCGATGTGATGATCGTTGCCGGCACGGTCACTTACAAAATGGCGCTAGCGGTAAAACGAATTTATGAGCAGATGCCGGAACCAAAATGGGTCATCGCGATGGGAGCGTGCGCTTCCACCGGCGGGATGTATCGCTCTTACGCCGTTCTCCAAGGGATCGATCAGCTTTTGCCTGTCGATGTTTACATTTCCGGGTGCCCGCCGCGCCCGGAAGCGCTGCTTGCTGGTCTGATGAAATTGCAGGAAAAAATTTCGGGCGAGAAATCCTTTGCCGCACAGAAGCCTGAGCTCACGAAGAAACTCAACGAGGCGCTCGCATGAAATCGGTAGGGACATCGCGCTGCGATATCCGCGGACGGCCCAGCGGGCCGTCCCTACCATGCCATCTAATTTGATGACATGACCGCACAAGAATTACTCCCTTCGCTGGAGAAATCACTCGGCACAAAGATCCAGCATAAGACGGAGTTTCGTGGCGAAACGACTTACACAATTTCGCCTGTCGATCTGCGTGAGATCGCACAATTCTGTCGGGACGAACTTTCGTTCGATTATTTGATCGACATCACCAGCATCGATAACTCTGGCGAGGAACCGCGTTTCGAAATCGTTTACGAGCTGTATTCGATGGCACTCGGCATTCATTTACGACTCAAGCTTGGCATTTCCGAAGACGTCGGCGCTGTCGATACGGTTTCCGACATCTGGCCGACCGCGAACTGGCACGAGCGCGAGATTTACGACATGATGGGAATCAAATTCAACGGCCACCCCGATCTGCGTCGTATTCTGATGTGGGACGGGTATCCGTTCTTCCCGCTGCGAAAGGAATTTC
Organism: Verrucomicrobiota bacterium; assembly: GCA_003218815.1. GTDB lineage: Bacteria > Verrucomicrobiota > Verrucomicrobiia > Chthoniobacterales > UBA10450 > Udaeobacter. Next base: position 885 of record QHON01000208.1, on the reverse strand, counting down.
CGCTTGAAGGATTGCCGAGCGAAATGCCTGATGTCGCTTTCACAAAGGTCACACCGATGGCGCGCCCGACCGCCGGAACTATGACTTCGCATATTCCTAGATCATCGCGGCGCGTTGCAAAAGCGTGGTTAGTGATCGCGCTCGAGTTCTTCCTATTCTTCGGTGTCGCCTCAAGGCTGAATGCGCTCGGCATCGCTACATCGTGGATTTCCTCTGGCGTTACAGCCCGCGGGAAGGTAATCGTATTTGGGCACGGTGGAACAGCAGCGGCAGCCGACGCCATCAAGCATCCACCACCCGGATATCCGTATGCCGAGCGGATAGACCGCCATCAAGGATCCGGGCAGTTTCGCATGATAATCGACCCAAAAACTGGGCTTGTTGCACGCGTACTGGTAGAAAAATCGACTGGATTCAAGGGCTTTGATGATTCTGCCGTCGAAACTTTCCAACGATGGCGCTGGAAACCTGGCACATGGAAAGAAATTGTATGTCCTGTGTCGTGGTGTATCGGATGTTTGCTGCCACCATAGCCTCCCTGGAACAATTCCGTCCGTCCAATTAGCTGATCCTGCGAATGTTTCATCGGCGCTCTCGGCGGTCGCGCCTACCATTAGGCGGCTGAGACCGGTGGAGCAGTCTCGGGCTTTCGCGTTTCCGCCATCACATCTGGACGCAAAGGTTCCTCACGCGGCGCAGCCGTCTTCGGCCCGTGCTTTGGATAGGCAATTCGAGTGTGCAGCATCATCATGAGTGTGAAGCGGAAACGTTCGGCAATCACTTTGAGCTCGGCGAGAGTCAGATCGCATTCGTCCAATTGTCGATCAATGATTCGCTCCTCGATGAGCTCATTCACGAGCGATTCGATTTTCTGTGGCGTCGGTT
>QHON01000206.1 GCA_003218815.1 Verrucomicrobiota bacterium | reverse complement strand
CATACGGCGTTTCACGGCGGCCCAATTCGGCAAGGATTGCCCGTAAAGATTTGGCACTGGCACCGCCAAATCTTGCGATTGCAAATCAAGACGGCCGAAGCGAGCGCGTTATAGCACGCAATAGCAATTTTGTTTGTCGATCTTTCGTTCGGGCGTACGTTAAAAAAAGGAAGGAAAACGTTATGAGCAGTGCTGTTGCTGAAGAAAAAAAGACAAAGTTAAACCAACTCGATCAGCTGAAGAAGTTTACGAAAGTTGTTGCCGACACGGCGGACTTTGAGTCCATGAAGGAATTCAAGCCGCAGGATGCGACGACAAATCCGAGCCTGGTTTACGCCGCGACGCAAAAACCAGAATACGCGTATCTGCTCGACGAGGTACTGGCTGATCGGAAGAAATCAGGCCTGAGCGGCCACGAGCAGATCGAAGACGTTTGTGATCATCTGCTTGTCCAGTTCGGCACGGACATTCTCGAGATTGTGCCGGGACGCGTTTCAACCGAGACGGACGCGCGATTGTCATACGATGTCGAGGGTTCGATCAATAAGGCGCGCCAATTGGTCAAACTTTACGAGGAGCGAAAAATTCCCCGTGAGCGGGTGTTGATCAAAATCGCTTCGACCTGGGAAGGCTTGAACGCCGCTGAGCAACTCCAAAAGGAAGGGATCAAATGCAATCTGACGCTGATGTTTTCGCTGCCGCAAGCCGTGCGCGCGGCCGAAGCGAAGGTGCAGCTGATCTCGCCGTTCGTCGGCCGGATTTACGATTGGTACAAAAAAGAGAACAAGCGCGATTACGCCGGGCCTGAGGATCCGGGTGTGCAATCGGTCCAGGAAATTTACACCTATTATAAAAAGTTCGGTTATGCGACGGAAGTGATGGGCGCGAGTTTTCGGAATGTTGGACAGATTCTGGAACTGGCGGGATGCGATTGCCTAACGATTAGTCCCGAATTGATGGAAGAGCTTTCGAAATCGAACGAGCCGGTCGAGCGGAAGCTCATTCCGGAGAAAGCGAAGTCGGCGAAGGTCGAGAAACTGGAGCTCGACGAGAAGAACTTCCGTTGGATGCTGAACGACAACGCGATGGCCTACGAGAAAACGGGCGAAGGAATTCGGAAGTTCGCCGCGGATGTGATGAAGCTGGAAAAATTCGTCGCTAGCAAACTGTAGCCGCGGTCGCTGACCGCGGCCCGGCCTCAGCGACGCGAGCTACAGCATGTTTCATGTCGTTCTGATCGAACCAGAGATTCCACCGAACACAGGGAACATCGGGCGGCTTTGTCTGGCAACCGGTTCGAGATTGCACTTGGTCAAGCCGCTCGGCTTTTCGTTGGAAGATCGGCAATTAAAGCGCGCCGGCCTAGACTATTGGGACGAAGTAGATGTCCGCACGTGGGATTCGCTTGCGGAATTGAAGCGCGCACAATCATCAAGCAGCCGTTATTTTTTTCTGACAACGAAGTCTGGGCGTGCCTATTACGATGTGAGGTTTCATGGTGGTGATTTTCTCGTTTTCGGAAGGGAAACGAAGGGATTACCGGAGAATTTGCTGGCGAAAAACATGGACGATTGCCTGACCATCCCGATGCATGGGACGCGCAGCCTTAACCTCGCGACCGCAGTTGCAATTGTGCTGTTTGAAGCAATGCGACAACAGCGCTGACGAGTGACGGTCCAGAGAGTCAACATCTGCGTTTTGTGCCAGCGAAGGCATCCAAAAAGTGAGGACAGAACGTTGAATAAATAAAGACACGACGGTGTCCAAAAACTCAGAAGGAAAAAGCCTATGAGAATATTTCTTGTTTTAATTTGCAGTCTTGCGCTCGCGTGCGTCGCCGGTGCGCAGCAAGAACAAAAAGGAAAAAAGAAGGAACAGAAAAAGGGTCCGCAAGCCGGGCAGGTTTCGCAACCACCGGGTGGAAAACCGACGGGAGCGGGCAAGCCGACGGGAGCAGGCAAACCGGCGGGCGTTGGTCAACCGCCAGAAGTCGGTAAGGCCAAAGGAAAAGGCAAACCGACAGGTGTCGGTAAGTCAGCACAAGCCACCCAACAAACGGAGGTAGGCAAGCCGGCGGGAAAAGGTAAAGGTAAACCACCAGAAACGGGTAAGCCGGCACAAGCCACGCAACAAACGGAGGTAGGCAAGCCGGCGGGAAAAGGTAAAGGTAAGCCACCAGAAACTGGTAAGCCCGCGGAAGTCGGCAAAGCTGCAGGAAAGGGCAAGCCAGCGGAAGTCGGCAAAGCAGCGGAAGTCGGCAAAGCAGCGGGAGCGGGTAAGCCTGTGACGGCGGGCGGTACAGGAGGTAAGAAGTACCAAGCTCAGCATATCAGCCTGGCTAATAATAAACAACCGAAACCCGAAGTCGCGCCTCCTGTGAATTTTCAGCAAAACAGGCGGATCGAAGGCAGCGACCGATGGCAAGGTTCAAATTATCAGGTTTTCCGGAATTACAAATCTGAGTGGCACGACAGGAACTGGTGGAGCGGCCATTCGAACAATGTCGTATTCGTATTTGGTGGATGGTATGCCTTGAATGCGGGCTACTGGTACCCCGCCTGGGGCTACGATTCCAACGCGTATTATCCATATGACGGACCGATCTACGCCTATAACAACTTGCCGCCTGATCAGGTGATCGCCAATGTCCAGACCGCCCTGCAACAGCAGGGTTATTATCAGGGCGAAATCGACGGTTTACTTGGACCGCAAACGCGCGCGGCAATCGCCGATTACCAGCGCGCCAATGGGCTGGCAGACACAGCCGCTATCGATCAACCAACGCTGCAATCATTGGGAATGGCGTAACGAGAGACCTCTAATTTCACCAAGAAGCCGCCGCGAGATGTTTTCAACGGCGGCTTTTTGCGTTACCAAAGAAATGTTAACGCGCGGATCGTGTTCAGTCCTCTCCTGACTGCGCCGGAAGTTCCCGCCGAACATCGGGAATATTGAATGACTTTGTCTCGCGACGCGTGCGAGATTGCATTTGGTCACTAAGTTTTACGTCAGGCTACGCAACTAACGGCCTTGCGTCGATGTTGAATAAACAGAGACCGCAAAATGTCTAACAACCCAAAAAGAAAAAGCTTATGAGAACATTTCTTGTTTTAATTTGCAGTCTGGCGCTCGCGTGTGCCGCAGGCGGTGCGCAGGACAAAAACAAATCTAAGAAGCAAGCCCCGAAGAAAAATCAGACCCAATCAGCGCAGCACGCAGGCGCGCCGAGCGCCGGATCACAGAAAACAAAAGGGTCACAGCGGGTGACTACGGCGGGCGCTGGAGGACAGAAGACGAAAAAGGCAAAAGGTTCACAACAAATCGCCACACAGGGTGGGCAGATAGTGGGTGGTGCAGCAGGCGCCCAGAAGACAAAGAAATCGAAAGGGAGCACGACCAACGCCGTCGCGGTTCAATCGAGCACTAAGACATTTAAAGCTAAACGCTTCAATCTCCAGACCAAGACGCGTCCAGCAACGGTGGGAAGCGTAACGTTTCAGCCAAACAGACACATTCAAGGGAGCCAAACTTGGCAGGGTTCAAATTATCGGGTCTTCCGAAACTATTCGTCACAATGGCACGAGAGGAACTGGTGGAGGAACCACTACAACCGGGTCGTTTTCGTATACGGTGGATGGTATGCTTGGAATGCGGGCTATTGGATCCCGGCATGGGGCTACGATTCCAACGCATATTATGCCTACGACGGCCCGATCTACGCCTATAATAATTTGCCACCCGATCAGGTGATCGCGAACGTGCAAGCCGCGCTGCAAGAGCAAGGTTATTATCAGGGAGAGGTTGACGGTCTGCTCGGGCCGCTCACGCGTGCTGCCGTTGCAAATTATCAACGCGATCATGGACTCTACATCACATCCGCAATCGATCGACCAACGCTGTCGTCATTGGGAATGACGTAACCAGACTCTTATTAACTGAGAAGCCGCCGCGGAATGTTTTTCGATGGCGGCTTTTTGCGTACGGGAAAGATGTTAATACCCACCGCCATCGTCAAAGACAGGCTCTTGTGCTTGGATCGCGTTTGCGGCAGATAAGAAGCGGCCAGTAGCCAAGGATGGAAACGGCAACCTCTCAATTAGTCGCATACGATCTCTTTCAATCGTTTCGAATGGGCGCTCGGCGGATTGATGTTTTACGTGGTATTTCGATGCAGATTTCGCCTGGCGAGGCAGTCTTCCTCTCGGGTGCATCCGGCGCCGGCAAGACGACGTTGCTTTATACGCTCGCTGGTTTGGAGCGGCCGGAATCTGGCACGGTAGAGTTTGAAGGGCGCAATCTTTATAACGGAAGCTCGACTTCGCAGGCGCGTTTTCGGAACAAAAAAATGGGTTTCGTTTTTCAGGGATATTTTCTTTTGCCCGAACTAACAGCGTTGGAAAACGTTCTACTGCCGGGAATGATTGGGCGGAGAGCAACAAAAGAGATGGCAGAAGAGAGTTTGCGCGCGGTCGGCCTGACCGATCGTATGCATCATCTGCCGGCAGAACTTTCCGGCGGCGAACAGCAGCGTGTTGCCATTGCTCGCGCACTGACGAACAACCCGGACATCATTTTCGCCGACGAACCGACCGGCAATCTCGATTCCAAAACTGGAGATGAAATTATCAATCTTCTCTTAAATCTGGTGCACGAGCGAAACAAAACGTTGCTTGTTGTGACCCATGACGCTCGTTTGGCCGCGCGCGGTGACCGTCAACTACACATTAAAGACGGTGTATTGCAGTAGCGTCGACACTGAGTTCGACGCTTTAAGAATCTGGCGTTCGCTTATTCTCCGCTTGAATTGCGGGATGAAACATCGAGATTTTTTCTTAATATGAAAACCAGTGACGCGTTGGTGATAGACGAACCGAAAACTCACGAGCCCACTGCTCAGGCAGTAGCAGAACCGGCGATTGAAAGTGGGCCCCGCGCGACCACCGGCGTTAAGGACGCGAAAATCTACATCGACGGAAAGTTTTATACAGAAGCGGACGCGAAGATTTCTGTCTTAGATCATGGTTTGCTTTACGGCGATGGAATTTTCGAGGGCATTCGCTTTTACCACGGGCGTGTCTTTCGGCTCGAGGAACATCTCGCGCGACTTTGGGATTCAGCGCACTCGATCTGTCTCGAAATTCCGATGTCGATGCGGGATATGACGGAGGCGGTACTCGAAACCATTCGCCAGAATCATTTGCGCAACGGCTACATCCGGCTCTTGGTCACACGCGGAATTGGCAACCTCGGTTTGAACCCGACGCAATGTAAATACCCAAGCGTCATTATCATTGCGGCGACGATCGCTCTTTATCATGAGAATTTTTATCGAAAAGGATTAACGATCGTGACGTGCGCAACGCGCCGCAGCAGTCCGGCTGCTCTTAATCCCGCGGTCAAATCCCTTAATTATTTGAATAATGTGATGGCGAGAATTGAGGCGAATCTCGCTGGCGCGGATGAAGCGCTCATGTTGAATGACGCCGGAAATGTCGCGGAATGCACGGCTGATAACGTTTTCATCATCAAGCGCGGTCAGATTTTTACGCCGCCGATTACGGCTGGCGCATTGCGGGGCATTACGCGCTCGATCGTGTTTGAGATCGCGGCGGAACTCGGCATCAAGATCACGGAGGCCGATATCACCCGCCATGATGTTTTCGTCGCGGACGAATGCTTCCTCACGGGGACGGCTGCGGAAATCATTCCGGTTGTCAAAGCTGACGGACGATTGATCGGAAATGGAAAGCCGGGGCCGATCACTGCACGCACGATCGCGCGATTCCGTGAAATGACGCGAGAGACGGGTACGCCCATTTTCGTTTAGATTGAGCAGATCCAGCTTGGCGCAAAAGGTGCTCAGGAAAGATTCAGGGTTGAATTTTTCCAATAATTCAGGGTCTAATTAAAAGAAATGTTGTGCGACGTTTGCAAATGCAATGATGCGACAGTCTTCCTGACACAGATTCTGGAGGGCAAGATGCACAAGGTGAATTTGTGCGAAGCTTGCTCGAAAGAAAAAGGTGTGCAGGATCCCACGAGCTTCGCTCTCGCCGATCTGCTGCTTGGCATCGGAGCGGCAGAGGAAATCGAAAAGGGAGCGCCCGCACAAAAATGCCCGGTGTGCGGTTTCAGCCAGGCCGATTTCAAAAAGACTGGTCGCCTGGGATGCAGCGAATGCTACGTCACATTTGGAGAGGGCTTGAACTCACTTTTGAAAGCAATGCACAAAGGCACCGAGCACGTTGGCAAATTACCAGAACGCGCGCAACGCGCCGTCGCACTCAATCACCGGATTCAGATTAAACAGCTCGAAAGCGAGCTCTCCAATTCGCCATGAAATTTTCAAACATGCTCGCTACTGCAGGAGAATGGCTGCGCGGTGAAGGGCCGCATCACGAAATTGTAATCAGCAGCCGGGTGCGCCTTGCGCGCAATCTGCGCTACCGCCCTTTTCCTGGCTGGGCAAAGAAAGCGGAGCGCACTTCGATCCTGGTATTGATCAGGGCACACGTGGAAGCGCTTCCAGAAATGCAGGAATCATTCTCCGAAAGCTTGTAGGATCTTTCGGCGTTGGACAGGCAGGTTCTGGTGGAACGTCATCTAATCAGTCGTGAGCATGCTGCCAAAGGCGGCGGCAGCGCAGTGGTCGTCAACCGGCGGCAAACCGTTAGCATCATGATCAACGAAGAAGATCATCTGCGGATGCAATCGATTCGGTCCGGGCTCCAGCTCAAACAGGCCTTCAAGCTGATCGACAAGATTGACAGCGCACTCGAAAGCAAACTGGACTTCGCTTTCGATCCGCGGCTGGGATATTTGACGGCGTGTCCTACGAACGTCGGCACCGGCATGCGCGCCTCCGCGATGCTTCACTTGCCAGGGCTTGTCCTGAGCGAGCTGATTAATCAGGTAGTTCAAGCCGTGAGCAAAATCGGTCTCGCCGTGCGTGGGCTTTATGGCGAAGGCACCGAAGCCATGGGCAATCTTTTTCAGATTTCAAATCAAACCACCCTTGGTGAAAAGGAAGACGAGATCATCAATCGGCTGAGCAAAGTGATCGAAACCATCATCGAAAAGGAACATGACGCGCGTCAAATTTTGCTCCAGAAAAAGCCGAACACGCTGTGCGACCAGATTGGTCGCGCTTACGGAGTTTTAACCTACGCGCACGCGATGCCGTCGAAGGAAGCGCTCAACCTGCTCTCGATCATCAAGCTTGGCATGGACCTCGGCGCATTCCCAGAAGACCAGCGCCTGCAGATTGATGAATTGTTCATCGACACGCAGCCAGCACATTTGCAAAAAAGCT